>DATMZL010001646.1:0-2873 GCA_035607075.1 Polyangia bacterium | reverse complement strand
TAGATCGTGTCGTTGTACTCCACGGCGTTGCCGTTGTGCTGCATCCGGATGATCAGTCGGTTCGCCGGCGGACCGTCGGTGATGTCCTCGATCGGCTCGCCGACGAAGAACGTCGGCTGGAGGTCGTACGCCTGCTCGGCGTCGGGCGTTCCCCGCGGGTTCCCTTCGAGGCAGCCGAGGATCCAGAGCATGCCGCTCGCGGAACCGGTGCCGGTGCCGACGCCGCAACCCGCGGCGGACGTCGCGACCACGACGGCGGCGACAGCGGACATCAAGAAATCCTTACCCCTACGCATGCGCTGCTCTAGAACTGTCCCACAGCTCGGAACGCCCGGCTACTTCCTCGGGCAAATCTACGTGGTGGCGATGGTCACACGCACCGCCGTCCCCCGCCCCGCCCCCACACGCGCCGCCGCCGACCCGTCGCGCCGCGCGATCTCGAGCTGGCCGCCCGAGCCGATGTACGCGATCAGGGCGCCGGACAGAACATCCGAGAACGTCCGGCCGAAGACGGGTCGGAAAGTACCCTCGGTGCCCTCGACCTCGATCTGAACGTCCGTCCCCGCTCCCGCGCCCGAGCCGGCGAGCAGTTCGGCGGGCAGCGACGTGATCAGGTTCCCGAAGCTGTCGACGTGGATCACCTGACCCTCGACGACGCCGCCCTGCTTGTGCAGCGGCGGCGCGCCCAGCTCGACGATCGAGTCGACGGCCGGACCGGCGTCCGCGGCGCTGGCGCCCGCGGCCAACCGCCCGGCCGTCGGCGCGAAGACGTCGCGACCGTGAAACGTCGGGCTGACCGGATCGCGGCGGAACATCGACGACTCGATTCGATAGATGCGGCGGGGAGGCCGCGCCGCCAGCGACAGCACACCGTTGTCGGGGCCGATGAACAGGCTGCCGCCCGCGTCGATGAGGATGTCCGCGCGCTCGCCGCCCACGCCCGGATCGACGACAGCGATGTGAATCGTTCCCGGCGGGAACAGCGATGATGCCTGCGCCAGCGCGACGGCGCCCGCCGCGACGTCCATCGGGGGAACCCCGTGCGTGATGTCGACGAGCTGAGCTGCCGGCGCCAGCGACAGCACGACGCCCTTCATCGCGCCGGCGTAACCGTCGCCGACGCCGAAATCGGTCGTGAACGTCACGATGGGCATGCGGCTGATCCTCTCCGCGGCGAGTATCGCATGGGTCCCGCGAGAGTTATCATTCAGCTCCTATGGACAAGACCGTTGCCAGCGCCGACGAGGCGATCGCCGATCTGTTCGACGGCGCGACCTTGATGGCGGGTGGGTTCGGCCTGTGCGGGATCCCCGAGAACTGCATCGCCGCGCTCGTGGAAAAAGGCATCAAGAACCTGACCTGCATCTCCAACAACGCGGGCGTCGACGGCTTCGGCATCGGCCTGATGCTGGAGAAGCGCCAGGTGAAGAAGATGATCTCCAGCTACGTGGGCGAGAACAAGACGTTCGAGCGCCTCTATCTCGAGAAGAAGCTGGAGGTCGAGCTGAACCCCCAGGGCACGCTGGCCGAGCGCATCCGCGCCGGCGGCGCGGGCATCCCCGCGTTCTACACGGCGACCGGGTACGGCACGATCGTCGCCGAGGGCAAAGAGACGCGCGAGTTCGAGGGCCGCAAGTACGTGCTCGAGCGCGCGCTGCACGCCGACTTCTCGATCGTCAAGGCGTGGAAGGGCGACCGCTTCGGGAACCTCGTGTACCGGAAGACGACGCGCAACTTCAACCCGATGATGGCCGCCGCCGGCAAGACGACCATCGCCGAGGTCGAGATGCTTGTCGAACCGGGCGAACTGGAGCCCGACCAGGTGCATTCGCCCGGCATCTACGTGCAGCGCATCGTGAAGGGCGCGAAGTTCGAGAAACCCATCGAGCAGCGGACCGTGCGAAAGAGGAGCGCCTAGCCATGCCGACGCTGACACGCGACCAGGTGGCGAAGCGCGCGGCGCGCGAGCTGTCCGACGGCATGTACGTCAACCTCGGGATCGGCATGCCGACGCTGGTGGCCAACTTCATCCCGGCCGGGACGCACATCGTCCTGCAGTCGGAGAACGGCCTGCTGGGCATCGGCCCCTTCCCCTACGAGGGCGACGAAGATCCGGATCTGATCAACGCCGGCAAGCAGACGATCACGGAGGTGCCGGGCAGCGCTTATTTCTCGTCGGCCGAGTCGTTCGGGATGATCCGCGGCGGCCACATCGACGTCGCCGTGCTCGGCGCGATGCAGGTCTCCACCCGCGGGGATCTGGCCAACTGGACGATCCCCGGCAAGATGATCAAGGGCATGGGCGGCGCGATGGATCTGGTCGCCGCCGCCAAGCGCGTGATCGTCATGATGGAGCACGTGGCCAAAGGCGATGACAAGAAGATCGTCCAGAAGTGCACGCTGCCGCTGACCGCCGTCGGCGCCGTCCACCGCATCATCACCGACCTGGCCGTCATCGACGTGACGCCGTCCGGGCTGGAGCTGCGCGAGCGCGCGCCGGGCGTCAGCGTCGAGGAGATCCAGGCGAAGACCGGACCCAAGCTGATCGTGCGCGGCGACATCCCCGAGATCGCGGTCGCGTGAGCGCCGACCGGGATCGCGACCGCGAGGTTTTAGAGACAACCGGGGGGATCCCGCTGGCGCCGGTTTATGGCGCCGCCGACCTGGCCGCCCGCAAGCCGCCGTTCGATCCGGCACGCGACCTGGGTCCGCCGGGCGCGTTCCCGTTCACGCGCGGCATCCACGCCACGATGTACCGCGGCAAGCCGTGGACCATGCGCCAGTACGCCGGCTTCGGCAACGCCGAGGAATCGAATCGCCGCTACAAGTTTCTGCTGGCGTCGGGACAGACGGGGCTGTCGGTGGCGTTCGAC
>DATMZL010001639.1:0-3393 GCA_035607075.1 Polyangia bacterium | reverse complement strand
GCGAAAAAAACTGCGCAGAGAGAAGCACGTTTCGTCATGGCAGCCACACCTCCGTTGAATCAGGGCTTGGCGAGGGAGAGCACTGAACCCCCGAAGTTCGTCCAGTAAACGTGCGCATCGTCGACGACGAGTCGGGTCGCTTGGGCTTGTCCGGAAGCGACGATCACCGGGGTACCACCGGCAATTGGCGCTCGGATTATTTCGTCGCTCGCCGCCCAGTAGACGTTCGAGCCATCGACGGCGATACCCTGCGGCGCATTCTGCATCGAGGCAATCGTCGTGACGGGGCCACCGTCGAGCGCGACCTTCATCACCGTGCCGTCATGATCAGTCAGTGCGAGCGTCGTCCAGTAGACGCTGGTGGCGTCTAGCGCCAGGCCCTGCGGGATGACCTGCCCCGATGCGAGCGTGACCGGGGCGCCGCCCGCGATCGGCACCTTCATCACCGAGCCGCCGTCGTTCGTCACCGAGGCGCCGTCGTTCGTCCAGTACACGTGCGTGGCATCCACGGCGATCGCGTCCGGCCGGACCTGCCCCGATGCGAGAACGACCGGCGTGCCCCCGTCGAGCGGCACCTTCATCACCGTCCCGTCCCCCCAGCTCGCCCAGTAGACGCTGGTGGCGTCGACGGCGATGCCGCGCATTTCCGGCAGGTTCGACGCGATGGTCACCGGCGTTCCGCCGTCGAGCGGCACCTTTCTCACGGCACCGTTGCCGAGGCCGGCGACCCAGTAGACGCTGGTGGCGTCGACGGCGATCGCCCAAGCGTCGCGCTGTACCAAAGCGAGGACCACCGGCGTGCCACCGCCGAGCGGGATCTTCAGGATCGTCAGGCCGATCCGGTCGGTCCAGTAGACGTTCGTGGCGTCGACGGCGATCGCCCAGGGGCCTTGGATGTCTTTCGAAAACAGCACCGTGGCCGCCCCGGCGCCGGCGCTGCCGGTCACGCCCGCGTTGCCGCTCGCGCCCGCGTTGCCCGCGGCGCCGGTGTTGCCGCCCGCGCCCGCGCCCCCTGCGGCGCCGGAATTACCGCCCGCGCCACCGCATCCTGCCAGCGCCGAAACGACCACCATCACGCACGCCGCCCTGGACATGAGTGTCGATGATACGCGATCGGCGATCGGGCCCAAACAGCTATTGCCGATTCGTTTGGGCACGGCGGTGCTCGCTACTTGCCCAAGAACGGCCCGATCGTCTGACCGACGAAGGACGGCACCAGCTCCTCGCCGTCGAGGCCGTAGCGATCGGGCCATCGGCCCTTCGGCAAGTAGTAGGTGCCAAAGATCCTGTCGATCCAGGGGAAGTGAATCGCGAAGTTCTTGTCGATCGACGCTTTCTCGATCGCGTGGTGCCAGTGATGGTGCCGCGGCAGCACCAGCAGCTTCTCCAACCACTCGGACGTCGGGCCGAAGTTGCAGTGCGTCCAGGTCGCATGCAGGGTCACGAACACCAGGTACGCCGCCACGACGGACTGCGAGAATCCGAGCAGGACGATTGGCAGCAGCACAGCGCCGCGGGTGATCAGGTCGTCGACGAAATGTGCACGGGAGCCGGCGATCCAGTCGAGCGTCTTGGGGGAGTGGTGCACGGCGTGGAACCGCCAGAGGAACGGCACCCGGTGCATGAGCCGGTGCACTGCATATTCGGCCAGATCCGCGACCAGCACCGCCAGCCCGAACTGGACCAGCCACGGCAGGCCGCGCACAAATCCCTGCAAAGCGACATTGCCGAACAGACGGTTCGCCTCGGTGGCGGGCCACCAGATCAACAGCGACATGACCTGCACCGGGAGATGCGTGGAAAGAAAATACGCGAAGTCCAGGGTCCACTCCGGGCGGAACGTTCGCTGATTGCGATCCTGCGGCCAGAGGAATTCGATCGGCACGTAGATCAGAGCCATCAGCAAAAGGTCCAGCAAGAACCACTCGACGCCGAGCACTGGACTGTCATGGAGGGTCTGGTCGATCGGCAGGCTCGCGCCGCCCAGGAGAATGGCCGCGAACGCAAGCGCCCGGCCGCGCACGACGGAATAGCCCGACGCGAACGTCCCAGGCACCTCCTGGACGATCCGGCCGGTGGTCGAACGGAGCTCGCTCGTCTGGTTGTCGAGCCGGCGCGACAGCCGTACGAGCGCGGCGTCGACGTTGCTCGGCGCCGAGACACAACCAGCGCAGAGCAACAAGGCGACCGTCACGAATCCGTGGAGCCAGCGGGGGCGCCTCATGGTCTTCTCCTGCTGACTCGTTCAGCAAGAACGTGACCAACTCGGAAAGGCGCATTCCGGGTCGGTGGACGGCGGTGATTGGCGCGCCACCTGGGCGATTCGTCTGGCGCGTCCAAACAATTCGTTCGATCCGACCGCGCGGCCCGGACGGCCGTCCTCTCAGGTCACCCCACGGGCGACGTACGCGCGCACGCGTTCCATCGCCGTCGCGTACGGAACCAGGGGGCGGTGGCCGAGCTCCGTCTCCGCGCGCGTGATGGGTAGCGGGGCGCGCGCGCGGAACAGGCGAACGGACTCGCGCGTCAGCAAGGGCCGCTTCTTGCGGCGGAGGGCGCGGGCTGTCGCCTCCATGACAGCCGCGATCGCGGCGGCGGCAGGCCCCGGCATGATCTTCGAGGGAAGCGCGGCGCCGGCGATGGCGGCCATGTCACGCAGGTACCGCCACCACGTCACGCCCTCCGCATCATTGACGTTGTAGGCGCGCCCGGCAGCTCCGGGTGCCAGCGCCGCGCGCAGCAACACGTCGACGACGTTGTCGACGTACGCCAGGTGCGCGAGGGGGCGCTGGCCGTCCACGACGGGCACGCCGCTCGTGCGCAGCGCTGCCACCACCTCGTCCACCCAAAACTTCGAGCCGGGGCCGAACACGTTTCCCGGGCGCACGATCGTGGGCGCGAACGTAGCGGTCGCGGTCTCCTGGCAGGCGCGCTCGGCGGCAACCTTGGACCGCGCGTACGCGCTCACCAGCTTTTTACCGAAGGGCCGATCCTCATCGCAGGGCTGCGCGCCAAGCAGGTGCTCGCCGTAGACCACCAGGCTGGAGGTGAACACGAAGCGCCCGACGCCGGCGCTCCGGGCGGCGTCCAGCATCGCCCGGGTTCCCTCGACATTCGCGCGTACGAACGCCGCCTCGGGCCCCCAGTCGCCGAGCTGCGCGGCCAGGTGAACCACGGCCTCGGCATCGCGCAGCGCCGGCGCCAGCGTTTCCGGTCGCGTGAGATCGCCCACCGCGCGCTCGACGGCGTCGGGAAGCGCCACCGCCGGATCCCGCACCAAGGCGCGCACGGTGTGCCCGTCCGCGAGCGCGCGGCGTACGAACGCCCGGCCGATGAACCCGGTCGCACCCGTCACCGTGAACCGCATCGCCGCTTCCTATCACGTCAGGAGGA
>DATMZL010001584.1:0-4451 GCA_035607075.1 Polyangia bacterium | reverse complement strand
GTCCTCAACAACCCGCTCCGCTACTCCGATCCGACCGGCAACTTCTTCCTGTCGGCGCAGGACCTCACCCTCATCGGCATCGGCATCACCGGGATCATCGTCTGCGCAGGGACCTACGGGGTCGGTTGCGCGCTCGCGTTCGCGGTGGGCGCGGCCGCCTTTCAGGCCAGCGTCGCGTACGCGAGCGGCGCGGGCTTCGAGCAGGTGGTGACGATCGCGGCGATCGGCATCATCGTCGGATCGATAGGCGGCGTGGCTGGCGGCGACATCGCGAACGTCCTGGGCGGCAACCTGGCCGCGAAGGTCATCGGCGGCGCCATCGCGGGGGCCGCCACCACCGCGCTCACCAGCTACGCGTTCACGGGCAGCGTCTCGAAGCAAAGCCTCCTGACTGGCGCCGCGGTCGGCGCGCTTGCAGCGGCAACCGCCTGGGCCTTCTCGGGCCCGGCCCCCGTCAACCAGGCCGCCTACGCCGCGGCCCATGGACCGGGAACGTACCAGACCAACGCGGCGTCGCTCATCCAGAGCGTCGATTCGATCATCGCCGCCAACGGCTTCTGGGACCCGGCGAACGGCCCGGCACCGGTGGGGCAGGCGCTGGATCCGGAAGGCAGCATGGACGCGTTCATCGCCTGCGGCGAGAGCCCGCTGTTGTTTACGGGCGAGCAGGAGATGCCGCTCACCCACACCTTCAAGGAGGTGATCCGGGGCATGGAGGTGCTGGGCGTCGACCTCGACGCCATCCGCGTCAACCCGTGGGGCAACGCCTACGGACAGGGCGGGTTCACCGTCGCCAACAATGTCCAGCTGAACAACAATCTGACGAACCACGAGCAAGCCTATTTCCTCACCCACGAGCTCATCCATTCCGCCCAGGTGGAGCACATGACCTTGCTGGGAATGGCGACTCGTTACGGGGCCGAAAAGGCTTACCTCGGGATCAGGAACTTCTTCGCGACCCATCTCTTCGGCGGTCAATCGATCACGGACTATGGCGTTCCCGCCGATCTCATCGCGAAGTACGGCGTGCCCGGCGTCTACGTGATCCAGTCGTTCTCGAACTACAACACCGTCGACTCGAGCTTCTATCTCGACCAGCTCGCTGACGCCGTGCAGGCGTCCTATTTCCCGGCCGGGCGGCCAGCGCCGTAAGCTGGCGCGACATGAAGTCGAGTTGCTTCCTCGTCGCGATCGCGGCGGGTGTTTGCTCGTCGTGCTGGGGTAACCCGTTCATCGCGATCTCGGCGGTGAACGGGCCCGGGAGCATCCAGTTTCAGTTCGAGCGGTGCAGCCGTTTCGGGCGCACGCCGCAGCCGTACGCCATCACCGTGACCGAGGTTGGCACCGGCGCCGCGACGGAGCCGATCCATTGTCGATTGGGGTTGCGGGGCGGATCGGGGACACAGCCCCTCGACCGCTGGACGTACGGCACGGTTCCCGCCCACCTCACGGTCACCGCACCGTGCGCGTCCCTCGTTCCCGGCGTCTATCGGATCATGATCAGCGGCAGCGGCGCCGGGCAGCGCGTCTTCACCGTCAACGACGACGGCACTGTGTCCCTGGGTCCGGGCCTGGGAACGTGCTCGCCCTCGTGAGTCCGGAGGGTACGGGAACCCTCCCCAGGGTTCCCATCTAAGTTGGTGGGCGTTGAAGGGATTGAACCTTCGGCTTCCACCGTGTGAAGGTGGCACTCTTCCGCTGAGTTAAACGCCCGTGCGATCTTCTTTGCTAGCGCGCTGCCCGGGTCGTGTCAATCCGAGAAAGGTGCCTGCGATGCCGAAGAACGACGAGGCCGACTACACGAAGATCGTCGCCAACCAGAAGTTCGAGGTCCACGTGCTCGACCCGAAGAAGGAGCGCCGCGACAACGTCCGGTTGACGCTTTACCCCGACGACGGCGCCCCCGTTCATCACCACCTGCGCGCCTACGAGGTGTTGCGCCTGGTCGAGGCACTGAACAAGGCCCTGGCGTTCGGGCCCGACATCCCGTCCTGAACCGCGGAGACGCGGCTAAGGGCAGACGTTGGCCGTCACCGAAAGCGAATCGAAGTAGAAGCTGGTGTTGACGCCGTCGTCCATGTCGGCCTGGATCTGAAACGCGACGGTCTGACCGGCGATCGGCGCGCCGTCCACGAACGTCGAGAAGAACGCCCAGTCGGTGTTCGCGCTGTAGGCGGACCATTCGATCAGCGACGTGACGTTGCCGCCAACGTCGAGCTGGACGCGCGCGTAGTCGCACGCGCATCCCGACTCGTCGGTCTGCACCTGGTAGTAGCCGGAGATGTTCACCTGCAGCGCGCCCGCCGGGATCATGATGTTCTGGCGGATGGCAGGCTTCGCGCTCTTGACGTCGTACCCGAGCCACGCAATGTGCGTCCCGTCGTGCGGCGCCGGCGCGAACGCAGGTGTCGCCGACTGATCGTAGATGAGCATCCGGCCGCTGGTGACCTGCGTCCAGCGCGCGTTGTTGCCGTCGAAGTCGCCGCTGGTCAGAAGGTCGATCATGCACGGCCTGCCGCCCGCCCCGCCGCTGCCCGCCGTGCCCGTCCCGCCGCCGCCGCCCGTCCCGCCCACGCCCGGGCCTGACGTGCGCGGCTGGCAGACGTAGTCGCAGTCGCCCTTCGAATACCGGTCGCCGTCGTCGCATCCCTCGCCCGCGTCGACGACGCCATTTCCGCACAGCGATGGCCCCGCGTGCAGCGTGATCGTGACCGTCACGTCGTCTCCGGCGTGCAGGTCGACGGTCGCGGTGCCGTTCGCGACGGCCTCACCGCCCGCGAGACCGTCGAGCGAGATGTCGAGCGCGCCGGTGCGCGCGCGCGGCAACGTCAGCGAGAACGACGTATCGAACACGATGGGCTGCGCGGCGGCCGTCTCCGGAAACACGCGCGTCTCGCCGTCACCCGCGTTCGACACGAACGCGCGCAGCTGGAACACGCTGGGGACGTCCGCGTCGGCGGTGACCTTGACGACGACGACCGAGTCCGGCTTGTTGCACGCGGGCGCGACCAACGTCGCGAGCAGGAGCAGCCCCGTGCTGACAGCGCCTCGCCGCATTCGTCAGAAGATGCTCTGGTTGCCGAGCGGCGTGGCCGGCGGCCCCGGCGCCCGCGAGAGGGCCCAGATGCCGACCACGCTCGCGGCCGCGACCACGCCGACCGTCACCAGGAACCAGGGCTGCGTGTAGAAAGGCGACTCGGCCGGCGGTGGTACCGCCGCCGGCTTGTCGACGAGGACCGCCGGCGGTTCGCCGGGCGTCGCGCCGGGAGCGTCCAGGGCCAGGTTGCCCGTCTCCGTCGGCGTCGTCTTCGGTTCGTCGGCGACCGTCTTCAACTCGGCGATGCGCTGCTCGACCACCGGGCGCGTCTTGTCGTCGGCGGGCGCGGTCGCCAGGTAGCGCCGATAGAATTGCAGCGCCTCCGGGACCTCGCCCAGCCGGCGATAGCACTCGGCGATGTTGTAGAGGAAGGCGGGGTCGGGCTTCTCGATGTGTGCCGCCTTGAATTCGCCGATCGCCTTCCGTATTCGTCGACCTCGAAGAAGGTGCGCCCGCGGTCGAAGTGGGCGCGCGCGGCCGCGGCGTCAGCCAGCGCCAGCCGCGGCAGCAGGCAGACGCCCGCGAGCCACACCAAGCAGACAAGCCGACGACGCAAGGCACGCTGCATTCAGCGGTTAAAGTATCACGCGGACGTGGTTTTTCTGTACGGCCTTGGCGGGCCCGCCCGATGATCCTTACCTTCGGTGGCCGCCGCCGAAATGCGCGCCGCCGGCGTGGCCGAACGAACCCCCGCCCGACGGGGCGGGCGCGCTGAAGGACGGCGCGCTGAACGAGCGTGACGGCGGCGGCGCCGGCGCGTGCATCACGGGCGGCGCGGCGCTGCCGTGAAATGCCGGCGCGGGCGCGTGCTGGACGGGGCCGGGCGAGAACGTGCGCTGCGGCGTCACCGGCGGCGCGGGCGAAGCCACGCGCGGCTGCGCGTTGTAGAAATGCGGCGACGCCGGCGACGCGCCCAACGTGTGCGGCGCGCCGTACGTCGGCTGCGGGGCCGAGACGCGCGGCGCGACGCTGGCGGGCGCGGCGTTGAAGACATGGGGCGCGCTGCTCGTCGGCGACGGGTTGTTGGAGATGCGCGGGGCGGTGTTCGTGAACATCCCAGGCGCGACCGGCCGCTGCGGGTTGTAAACGCGCGGCGGCGGCGAGCCCGAGAAGGTCTGCGCGGGCGCCGCCGACGAATGCCACGAAGGGTGGCCGCCGAAGACGCGGCCCGCGCCCGACGGAGGAGCGCCGACGCCGCCCACACGTCCAGCAGGGATGCCGCCGCCGGTCGGAGCTCCGCCGTTCGCGGCGCGAATCCACGGGCGCGCCGACATCGTCGCGCCCCGGCGCGGCAGGATCGCGCGCTGGGGAAACGCCTGCGGCGCGATCGTCCTCAGCTGCGCCGGGACCGCAC
>DATMZL010000955.1:0-5691 GCA_035607075.1 Polyangia bacterium | reverse complement strand
TCGTGCGCCACATCCTCGTCTGGTACTTCCGGACGCTGTCGCTGGTCAACGTGGTGTACGGCTCGCTGGCGACCACCGTGATCGTCCTGCTGACTCTGGAGACAGCGTCGCTGATCCTCCTGTTCGGAGCGCAGGTCATCGCCGAGTTCGAACGCGTCAGCGACCCGACTGGCACCTCAAGACCCGTGCACCGATTGCGTCACCACGAGGCGGAATCCGGATCTCGCCTGCCGTGACATGAATCGCGCCGACCCGGATGGTTCCCTTCACGCGAAGGCACGCCTCGCGCGGCGCGCTACTTCCTCGCCCAAACGTCGCCGGGGGTCGGCGCAGAAGCTGCGCGCTCGGCACCTCGGGGCCGAATGGCACGACGTTCGCACCAGTGAGTCGGCATGAAGCCGAGAATCATGGTCCCGTTCGATTTCAGCGAGACGGCCGACGCCGCGCTCGCCTGGGCGGCCGACCTGCGCGCGACGACCGGCGGCCCGCCGCTCGAGATCGTTCACGCGGTTGACGCGCGCACGCTCGGAACACCGGAGATGCCGGTTTGTCCCGTCCTCCCGGATGAGAACGAGACGGCGCGACTCGAACAGATGATGCGCGACGCGGCGGCGCGCTACCAAACGGGGGCGAACGTTCACGTCGTCGTGCAGTCGAGCGAGATCCCGCGAATCGTGACCGACGCTGCCCGAGAGCTGTGCGCCGACCTGATCGCGATGGGCACGCACGGCCTGACCGGCGTGCGGCGGCTGCTGCTTGGCAGCGTCGCCGAACACGTGGTGCGCCACGCTCCCTGCCCGGTCGTCACGGTGCGGAGCGGGCCCAAGCCTGTCGGGTAACAGCAAGTTCTGCACCCCGCGGGCGCTCGCGCGCAGATCGTTCACCGTCTTGACGGCGATCGAGATCGGGCCGTCTTCAACGCCGCGCCATCTGCTCACGAGGTCGGGCACGTCTCTTGCGATTGCATCCGGCATGAAGACGCGAATTGTGAAGCACGCCCTCGCGATCTTGCTTCCGATGTCGATCACCCTCGCGCCAGCGGCGCGCGCACAAGAGCTACGCAGCGCGCCGCCGCCGCGCCTGCCGGAGACCGACCACTTCACGATCGATCCGGTCGTGGACGGCGTGCTGGTCGCGGGCGGGATCACGTTCTCCGAGTTGCTCAGCCTCATTCTCTCGACTGGCGAGATCAAACCGACTAAGCCTGCGGACTCCAGCGTCTTGCTTTCGATCGATCGCGTCGCGGTCACGCAGACCATCGATCCGAACGCGAACCTGCGTTCCACCATCGGCCTGTATGCCGCCTACGGTTACGCCATTCTCGACCCGATCCTGAGCGGCGTGCGCGACGGCCGCCGGGCTCTACTGGTCGACGCGGTGCTGTACGCGGAGTCGATCTCCCTGACGCAGGCGTTCACCTACGCCACCAAGATCGGCGTTCGGCGCCCCCGGCCGATCGATTACGCGATGTGTGCGCCCGGGAGCACGAGCACGAACGCGAACTGCGACAGCACCGACCTGCAGCTCTCGTTCTTTTCGGGCCACGCCTCGAGCACCGGCGCGATCAGCGCGACGGCGACGTATCTCGCCTTCATGCGTTCGGGTCCGCGATCCGCGCGCCCCTGGATCACGCTGGGCGTGGGGACGCTGCTGACCGCTTTCGTCAGCTACGAGCGCGTCCGTTCCGGCGAGCACTTCCCCACCGACGTCATCATGGGCTCGCTCGCGGGCGCCGGGATCGGCGTGCTCGTACCGCACTTTCACCGCCGCCCCCACTATCACGAGAGCGAGTACTGCGCGCCGCCGGTCATCATCGGATTCTCGGCGCCGTCGCGCGACGCAGCCCAGATGTCGCTCGGCTTTCGCTTCTGAACGGGGCGGTCCGGAGATTCGCGCAATTCCTGCGTCACCAGATCGGCCACCAAGCCCACGCCGGTGCGACCTCGCCCAGCCAATCGCGATTCAATCCGAAGGCGGCGAGCCAGAGAACGATTCCGACGCCCCAGAGCAGCACGGCCCCGATCGCGATTCGCACGCTTTCGCGCCAGGGATGGCGGCGCCAGCGGTACCGGCGAAAAGGGATGACGTCGGCCCGACGCGCGCGTTCGCGGCGGCCCGCGAGCGGTGCCACCCGAACCGGGAACGGAAGGACGTTGTGGAGGGCCACGCCCAACTCGAAATGCAAGCGCGATACCGGGCGCGCGACGTACGCCTGGGCACGAGTCTTGCGACAACGATCAGCATGATGGCCGATCTCGCGCTTCCGATGGTGTCGCGATGAGCGTCGGCGCGCAGATCCGTCGCGGCTTCGCCCGGGCCTTCCGGCCATTCAGTCAGGTTCACCCGGACGAGGTCGGGATCGTCGCGCTGATGACGCTGACGACCTTCCTGCTGCTGACCGCCTACTATCTCCTCAAGACCGTCCGGGAGCCGCTGATCCTTCTTCAGGGTGGCGCCGAGATGAAGCTCTACGCGCGCGCCGGGCAGGCGTTGCTGATGGTCGGCGTCGTGCACCTTTACGGTCAGCTCGCCCAGCGCGTCGGCCGGATCCGTCTGCTCTCGATCGTGTTCTTGTTCTTCACCTCGAACCTCGCGGTATTCGCGGTGCTGGCGAGAGCAGACGTTCCTATCGGGCTGCCCTTCTTCCTGTGGGTGGGCGTCTTCAGCTACACGGTGATCGCGCAGTTCTGGGCCCTCGCCGCAGACATCTACAGCGAAGACGAAGGGAAACGGCTGTTTCCGATCATCGGCGGCGGCAGCTCGATCGGCGCTGTCGTCGGGGGACTGTTCGCGAAGTCGCTGGTGCCGTTCGGGCCTCACGTCCTCATGGCGACGGCGGTGGTGATCCTGCTTGGCTGCGTCGGACTCATCGTGCTCATCGAGAAGCGCATGGCCGGCCGCCATCGCGGGCACGCCGAGGCGCATCCCGACGAGCCGATCGCGAAGGAGACCGCCTGGCAGCTCCTCGCCCGCGACAGGTATCTGTGGTTCATCGCGGGGATGGTGATCCTGCTCAACTGGGTGAACAGCTCGGGCGAATACGTGCTGGATCGGACCTTGCTGGTCGCCGCGAAGGCCGCAGCTGCGCACGGCGCCTCACAGCAGACCTTCATCGGCGCGTTCAAGGCCGATTACTACTTCTGGTACAACGCCATCGGCGTCGCTCTCCAGCTGTTCGCGGTGTCGCGCGTCCTGCGGGTCGCGGGCGTGCGCCGCGCGCTGCTGGTCATGCCTGCGTTCGCCTTCGGTGCGTACGGCGTGGCCGCGATCGCGCCGGTGCTCGCCGTCATGCGCATCGTCAAGATCGGCGAGAATGCGCTGCAGTACTCGCTCCAGGACACGACCCGCCATGCGCTGTTCCTGGTGACTTCGCGGGTCGAGAAGTTCGTCGGCAAGACGGCGGTCGATACCATCGCCGTCCGACTCGGCGCGATCATCTCCGCCATCATGGTCTTCGTCGGCACACACCACGGCTGGCCGATCCGTACGTTCGCCATCGTCAACGTCGTCCTCGCCGTCGGCTGGATTGCCTTCGTGCTCATGATCGGCCGGGAACACCGCCGTCGCGTCGCCGAGCGCGATTCGAAGGCGGCCTCGCCCGAGGCCGTCAAGGACGCCGCCTGAGCCTCGGGTGAGGCTCGCCGTCAGGCGACCGCGTCGGCGCCGCCCGGTCGGACTTCCCACTCTTGCCGGCCGAGGCCCGTGATCCACCCGCTCACGCGATCGCCGGGCGAGAGAAATCCGAACGCGTGACGCCGGTCGGCGAGGTGACGCCGGTAGTCCTCGGACGGCCAGCGAAGATAGCGAACGCTCCGCAGGGCGAGCCGGATCCGATCGGCGCGGCCGGGAGCGCGGATCGCCGTGCCGCCCGGCGTACCGGTCAAGAGCAAGCTGCCCGCTGGCAGGATAGGGCGGCCGCCGCGCGTGACGCTGATCGGCCAGCGACGGCCGTCGACGCCCGGCATCGTCAGCGATCGCTTCGCTGACAGGATCGCGAGCAGCTCCTGCAAACCCAGCGTCAGGTCTTCGAGGCGAGCGTTCTGGCGCAGCGTGTGCGGCTGGTGATCGGCGTGCGGGGTCGTCTCCGTCACCGTCAACACCATCCGGCGCAGCGCCGGCGCGTCGCGGGTGAAGTGCTTACCGGCAACGAGCCAGGGACCACAAGGAAGATAGGTCGGGCGCGCCTTGGCCTGCGTGTAGCCCGTGCGGCGGCGGCGCAGGATTGGCTCTCGGGTGGTGACGTCGTTGACGACCAGGTACCCGAAGTCGGCGGCGGCATCCACGTGGTCCAACCGATCGAGATCCACGTCCCGCAACGCGACGCAGCCGAGCTCCAGCTCGTAGTCGAGCAGCGCGGCCGGACGATCACCGTCGAGCCCAGCGGCGACGGGCGCGTAGGCGCCGCTCGGCACCGTGGGCTTCGGGAACACGAACGGCCGTGCGCCTCCTGCCTCGGCGCTATGGCTGCGAAAGGTCAGGCCGAAGCCCACGATCAGGCGCTCACCGCGCTCGATTTGCGCCGCGTCGATGTCGATCGGCGACAGCAGACGCGCCGGCAAATCCTCCGGCGCCAGCGTCACGTCATCACGCGCGGCGCCTCCGGCAGCGTCGTGCTCCAGCGCGCGCTCGGCCAGTTCGAGACCACCGGCGCCGATGAAGTCGAGCAGGCCGGGACCCAGGCCGTGGCGCCCGGTCAGATCGATCACATGGCGGGGCAGTCCCTGGACAGACACCCGCACGACGCCGATCCGCGGCGATCCGTCGGTCCCGAGAAAGCGAACGATCCGCGGGATCGGATGAGCGGGGTCGTCGGGGAACAGGTCGTCGGGGCCGATCGGCCGCCGCGGATCGTGAACCGCGAGTCGGCTCGCCAACCTCGGCCAGATCGCCATTCGACGTGCTCACGCCGCCGGGTAGTCGCGCACGCCGCGCGAGAAATGGTCGGCGAATGTCCTGTCCGCGGTGAGACGCAGAATCTTGAACTGTCCGTCGCGCGCGCCGGCCTGCAGAGCGTCTCGCTGGTAAGCGTCGAACTGACCGGGCTCCAGGACGCGGAGAACGGGCGGCGCGAGCCGTCCTGACTTCCGCTTGCTGGCGTACTCGATGTTGTGTCGGCAGAGCGCCACGTCGAGGTCCTGCGCGGCGCGGGACCCGGTTTCTTCGTTCGGCGGTGTGTCGTATTCGACGAGGAACAGGTAAAACGGATCACGGTCGGCGGTGGGCGGGTGCCCGACGGCCGCGATGAAGTTGCGGTGAGTCGACCGCTGGTCGAGCGTTTCGTCGACAGCCGCCAGGACCTGCGTCTCCGTCAGCTTCTCGCCCGTGAAGCTGACGATGCCCTTCTCCTTCTGTACGAACGACACCTCGGGGGTCGCCCGGTAGCTGCCCGTCACCTCCAGGATGTCGTGCATCGCATATCGGCAGAGGCCACCGGCGGTGGTGACGTAGACCAGGTAACGCCGGCCAACCTCGAGCTGGTCGACGGTCAACAGGTCGGTCGGCGCGGGCTTGCGCTCGACGTCCGCCGGAAAGAATTCGTAGACGTTGGTGGCGATCGCGAGCGGGCCGCTGTCTCCGTGATCGGACAGCGGAACCGAGCCGCGACACTCGCTCGCCAGCCAGCCGAGGTCGCGCATCGGCAGACCCTCCGGAAAGTACGAGGCGAGCTGATCGAGGTAAGTCCGCACGGTC
>DATMZL010001604.1:0-12904 GCA_035607075.1 Polyangia bacterium | reverse complement strand
CAGGCACGCTGGACCGGATCACGCGGCTTTAGACGTTCGTCGCTACGCCCGCGATGTGCGGTCCCATGACGGGGACCGACAGCGTGAAGGGGCGGAGGTCGACGTCTGCGAAGCCGGCTGCCTCGATCAGGTTGCCGGTGTCGCGATCGGGGTGACATCCGTCGGAGAACGCCCGCCACACCGGGCACAGCGCGTGCTGGACGGCGCGCAGCGCGGTGCCGTGCGGGGCGGCGACGTGCTCGACGAACACGAAGCGTCCGCCCGGGCGCAGCACGCGCCGCACCTCGCGGAGCGCCGCCTCGGGATCGCTTACCGAGCAGAGCACGAGCGAGGAGATAACCGCGTCGATCGACCGATCCGCGACGGGCAGCGCCTCGGCGGTCGCGGCGCGGACATCGACGTCGATGCCCAGACGAGCACCGCGCGCGCGCAAGCGGTCGTGCAAGAACGGGTTGGGCTCGACGCCGATCCAGCGCACGTCCGGGCGCAGGAATGCGAGGTTGTTGCCGCCGCCGGGCCCGATCTCCAGCACGGTGCCGGACAGCGGCGCCAGCAGCGCCCTCTTCTCTTCGGCCACCATCGCGTCGTAGCGCCGGTTCGTCCGGGCCAGCGCCCACGCCGCGAGCCGCTTGTACCAGCGCGCGTTCCGCAGCGGGCGGAAACCATAGTCGAGCGGCTGGCCCGCGCCGTGGCGTTCGATCTCCTGCATCGCCATCGTGATCATAAAGAAGTTGGAGTTGCACCGAACGTGCCGCCAGCCCTTCGCGATTGAATCCGCCCTTTGCGCCGCGCGCGGACAGCTGTCACGTGTCCGCGCGGACAGCTGTCACGCGCGAACCGTCCGCGGCTGACGTCGCCGAAGAAGAGACAGCAGTTTCGCGACGATGCGCGCTGGCACGACTTTGGCTGAAGCGACCCCGCGGAGGCCGAGATGCCCGGTACACGATCGCATGAGGAGTCGGCGAGCTTTGCTCGCCGCGTATCACCGCGGGGGGTTCGGGACCCTTTGAGGGTCCCGACACGAACGAAACGATGGACGCTGGTTGCGAGCGCGCTCGCGCTGCTCACCAGTGGAGCGACGACGCCGCGCGCGTTCGCACAGACGACCGAGACCCCCGCGCCAGCGACGGCGCCTGCGACGCTGACGCCGCCGCGCGTGTCGAAGTTCGTCGACGCGAAGCGGCCCGAGAGCACGCCGGCCGAAGGCGCCGCCGTCGACCTCGAGCTGACGATCGCCGCCGACGGCAAGCTGACCGACGCGAAGGTGGTCGGCTCCGCCGGCGACGAGCTGGACGCGGCGGCGCTGGAAGCGGTTCGCCAGTTCACCTTCGAACCCGCGCGCAAGGGCGACAAGCCGATCCCGGCCCGCATCCGCTACCGCTATACATTCGAGCGCGAGCCCGTCGCCGCCCCGGCCGCGCCCGACGCCGCCGCGGGTGCGGACGCGGCCCTTCCGCCGTCGGCCGCCGCAGCGGCGCCCCAACCCGGCCGCCTCGAAGGACGCGTGCTGTCGCGCGCCGCCGACAAGCCGGTCGCCGCCGCCACTGTCACGCTGCTGTCCGAGACGGGCACCGCCGTCGACAGCACGCTGGCCGCCGAAGATGGATCGTTCGGGTTCGCCCGCGTCGCGGCCGGCACGTATCGCATCCGCATCGAAGCCGAGGGCTTCGCCACCGTCGAAGCGACGGAAGTCGTCACGCCCGGTGAAGCCACCGCGATCACCTACCGCCTCGAATCCGCGAAGAAGAAGGACACCGAATACGAGTTCGGCGCCACCGCCAGCATCGCCGCGCCGCCGCGCGAAGTCACCAAGCGGACGCTGGCGCCCGACGAGCTGGTCCGCGCCGCCGGCACACGCGGCGATCCGCTGCGCGTGATCGAGCTGCTCCCGGGCGTCGCGCGCCCGCCGGGCCTCGCCGGCTTCATCATCATCCGCGGCTCGTCGCCGTTCGATTCGCAGGCCTACTTCGAGAAGGGCGAGGTCGGCCGCATCTACCACTTCGGCGGGCTCACAAGCTTCGTCAACCCGCGCCTCCTCGACCACATCGACCTCTACCCCGGCAACTTCTCGGCGCGCTACGGCCGAAAGACGGGCGGCATCATCGACGTCGGCATCCGCGATCCGAAGACCGACGGGTTCCACGGCATGGCCGACGTCAATTTGATCGATGCTTCCTTCATAGCTGAAGGACCGGTCGGCCGTCGCGGCGCGTTCGCCATCGCCGCCAAACGCAGCTACATCGACTTCTGGTTCAAGAACGTCATCCCGCAGGACGCCGTCGGCATCACCGCCGCTCCCGTCTACTACGACTACCAGGCGGTCTACACGTACCGGCCCGAGAGCGGCGGCAAGGTCCGCACGATGTTCCTCGGCTCGGGCGACGAGTTTGCCCTGAACTTGAAGCAGCCGGCCGACGGCGACCCGACGATCAGCGGCAACTTCGGCGCCAGTACGGCGTTCCGCCGCCTGCAGACGACCTGGCAGCGCAACATCGGCGCCCACGTCGAGCAGGACGTCACGGTCGGCGTCGGGACGATCTCGCAGAGCTTGGCGGCGGGCAATTCGCTCGGGTTCAGCTTCTCGGGCTACGACCAGTTCGTCCGCGCCGAGTGGCGCGCGCAGCTCGGCTCGCACGTGAAGCTGATCGGCGGCTTCGACGGGACGGGCATCCAGGTGGACGTCAAGTACGTCGGACCGCTGTTCCAGTCGACCGAAGGAAACCCGCGCTACTTCTCCGGCCCGCTGACCGGCCTGCCGACGGCGACCTTCAAAGGCTGGTACACGAGCTACCGCCCCGCCGGCTACCTCGAGGCGGTTATCCAGGCGGGCGACCGGCTGACGCTGGTGCCGGGCGTGCGCGTCGACTACTTCAGCGACATCGAGCAGGGCTCGGTCGACCCGCGCCTCAGCGCCCGCTTCAAGCTGGCGTCCGAGACGACGTTGAAAGGCGGCGTCGGCGTGTTCTCGCAACCTCCCGACTACGGCGAGACGGTGGCGCCCGTCGGCAATCCGCACCTCGGCCTCAGCCACGCGCAGCACTACAGCCTGGGCGTCGAGCAGATGTTCGGCCAGGCCGGCAGCGTCAGCGTGGAGGGCTTCTACAAGCGCCTCTACGACCTCGAGGTGAACGGCGTCGGCCCCGACGGCAACCCGCTGCTCGTGAACGGCGGCAAGGGGCGCATCTACGGCCTCGAGGTGATGGGCAAGATGAACCCGACCGGGCGCGCGTTCGGCTTCGTGTCGTACACGCTGATGCGCAGCGAGCGCAACGACTACGGCACCGCCTGGCGCCTGTTCGACTACGACCAGACGCACATCCTGACGCTGACGGGCGGCTACAAGTTCGGCCACGGCTGGGACTTCGGCAGCACGTTCCGGCTGGTCAGCGGCAACCCGCGCACGCCGATCGTCGGCAGCGTCTACGACGCGAACAGCGACTTCTACAACCCGATCTACGGCGCGGTGAACAGCGCCCGCGACCCGCTTTTTCATCAGCTATCCATCCGCATCGAGAAGGCCTGGAAGTTCAAGGCCTGGCAGCTCGCCTCGTACCTCGACGTGCAGAACGCCTACAACCACCGCAGCCAGGAAGGGCTGCAGTACAGCTACGACTACTCGCGCAGCAAGCCGGTGCAGGGTCTTCCGATCCTCCCCAGCCTCGGCCTGCGCGGGGAGTTCTAGGAGAAGCCATGCGCGCCCAAGGAAAGAACGTGAAAACGCAAAGCATCATCCCCATCACCATCGCCCTGATCCTGGGCGGTATCGCCGCGCTCCTCATCGCTGGCTGCAACAACGACCTGCCGGTCGCGTCGCAGCTGGAGCGGACGCGCGTGCTCGGCGCCCGCGTCGAGATCGCGTCGGACCCAGGTCGCGCCGAGGTGTCGCCGGGGGAGGCCGCGACGGTGTCGTGGATCATCGCCGGGCCCACCGCGCCCACGACGCTCGACTGGGGCTTCGCGCTCTGCACGACGGGCGGGGCCGAGTGCGCGGACGCGCCGCAGCCGATCGCCACCGGCAGCGGTACGCCGGTGACGGCGGCGTTCACGACGCCCGACGCGGCGACGCTGGGGACGAAACTCCGGCCGCTGATGCTGGGCGTGGTGTGCGCCGACGGGACGCTCGGGTTCGATCCGACATTGCCGACGGCGGCGCTTGGGACGTGCACGGGCGTCGGCGCCAGCGGGACGACGGTGCGCTTCATCGTGCCCGTCACGCCCGCCGGCGAGACGCCGAATCACCACCCGGTGTTCACGAACGACGTCCTCGAGCTGAACGGCGCGCCCTGGGAAGCGGCGACCGCGACGGCGGCGGCACCGGGCGACGCGTGCGACGCGACGACCGGGTTGCCGGTCGTCACGGCGACGCCGGTCGGCAAGGACGCGGTCAAGCAGGAGATCCGCATCGTCAGCGACGGCGACGACCGCGAGACGTTCACGCCGGAGGGCCAAACCGTCGCGCAGCTCGAGGACCTGCAGATCTCGAACTTCACGACCGCCGGCAAATTTGAATCCTCGTACGCGGCAATTTATACGACCGACACGCGGCCCGACGCCGACGTGACGGTGAAATGGGAACCTCCGGCCGCCAGCACTGTCAGTGGCGGCGGTGAAGTCGTTGCCTTTCACTTCGTGGTCCGCGACCTCCGCGGTGGGCTCGACGTCACGAGCCGATCACTTTGCGTCGTTACGCCGTAACGGTGGGCCATGAGCGTCATCTTCGATTCATGGGACGACATCGTTTACGAACTTGGGTGGCCGCCGTTTCCCTGGCCGTCGGGGTCGGCGCCTGCTCTGGCGGAGCGAGCTCGGGAGGTCACGGCGGCGGGTTCGGAGGAGGAGGCCGCGGCGGCGGAGAGAGCGGCGGCGGCGGCGGTCGCGGCGGCGATGTCGGCGGTAACGGCGGACCTGGCGGCGGCGGTGCGGGCGGCACGACGGGCGGCGGAGGCGCTGGCGGCAGCTCCGGCAGCGCCGGCGCGGGCGGCGGTCCGGCGGCAAGCCTCGAAGGCGTCGTCTCCAACGCGCCCGTCGTCGGCTTCACCGCCCCCCGCCCCGACTACGGCGCTGTCATCGTCGCGAATGACGGTGATCGTATCTACGCCGTCGAATCGCGCCGCGACGTCGAGCCGGGGCCGCTGGGCATTCCCTGGCGCTCGCGTTTCCGCCTCGCCGCCTACGACAGCGCCGCCGCGCCAGCGTGGACATTCGCCGCGGCGCCAGACGACGTCGTCTCCGACATCGCCGTTCACCGGTCGGGGGAGGTGACGATCGCTGTCCTGCACTACGCGCTCGAGCGCCGGTCATACGATCTCGTGCGGCTCGCGCGCGACGGCAGCGTCCTCGGGACGATGACGCTGTCGGAACCACAGTCGATGCCGGCGACCGACTTCGGCGCGTCGGACCCGCGCCCGATGTTCCGTATGAAATCAGACTTCGCCGACGCCACCGTCGGTGGCTGGGTGCGCCTGCTGCCCGACGGCGAGGGGTTGGTCGCGACGTTCCTCTCGTACGTCGACGTCCCGTCCGACAACCCGCTGAGCCTGCGGATGGCCATGGGCGTCGCGGCGTTCGACCGGCAGGCGGGCGCGTACGTCGAGCGCTGGGCGCGCGTCGTCGAGGGCCCCCACGCCGCGCAGCCCGCCGCCTGGACGTACGACGAGCTCCGCCAGGACGAGCAGGCGATCCGTCCGTTCCTGACGCGCGACGAGACGACCGGCGACATCCTCGTCGCGCGCGCCTGGAACAACAGCCGATGCAAGGCGAACGTCACCGCCTTCGCCGAGTTCACGATGATGGATTGCGCGCTGGGCGCGGTGTCACCGATCGAGAATCAGTGGCTGCCGCTGGCGGTGACGCGCTTCGCGGCCGCGGGCCAGCGCCTCGGCACGCGAATCCTCGTGCCCGGCGCCGACGCGGCCGAGCAGGTCGCGTTCGCGCTTGTCGCGCGCGACGGAAAGCTCGCGACGGCCGGCTTCGTCGTGCGCAAGAACGCCGACGGAACGCAGCGCACGTATCCCGACCCGACTGGCTACGTCGACTACGACGGGATGATCGCGGTCTACGACGGCGACGGCCGCGCGCTGTTCCACCACGACTTCAACATGGGCGGCGGCGACGTGCTCGCGTCGCTGCGCTGGCTGCCGAACGACATCGTCGCCGTCGGATCCTCGGGCTGGGACCGCTGGCAGGGCGGCAACAGCATCTCGCGCGGCGCCGATCCCCTGCTCGTCTGGCTGTCCCCCGACGGCGCGCGCGCTGCCTCACGCACGATCCCGATGAGCGACGGCTCTCGCCACTTCAACCTGTTCGACCTCACCGTCACCGACCACGCGGTGATCGCCCACGGCTTCTCCGACGCGCCCATGACCCACTCCGCCGACGGCGGTAACACGGCGGCGCGAACGTTCGGTCCGCTGCGCGTGCGGCTGGACCGATAGACAACCCAAACATCGGCCGAAGCAAGCCACGGCGAGACGTCAGCGCCAGCGGCGAACGTGCGCCTGTGGAATCCGCGGGATGCCCGTGATGTCATGGGTTCATGACCGTGGCGCTCATACTCTGGGCCTGGGGTGCTTCCGCGCCAGCCGGCGCCGCCGTCGTTCCCGGCGAGACATCGCGGACTCCGCGAGCCGCTTCGACCTTCCAGTACATGCTCGACGCCGACACCTGCCTCGCGCCTACCGAGGGGCTGTTTGCGCCAGCAGAGTTCAGTCCGTACGCGACGCTGGTTCAGAATCTTCTGCTGCCGGACACAGGGGACGAAACCGTACTGCAGGTCGTCGTGCAACCTTCGTTCGAGTCGCCTTACTCACTGCGCCTCCAGCAACCGCGCCCGAACGACAACGGGCCCGATCGCCCGCGGCCCTATCGGCTGCGCCTCGTTCGCGCCAAGGAACACCCCTGGCCGCAGATGATGGACGAGATGCGCCGACAGCAGGGTAACCCGTTCAAGATCGGCGCCGCCGAACAACAGCGCGGGCTGCCGGCGGTATCGCGCGCGACCGAGACCAAGACGGTCCCATTCAGCTCGAACATCGCGGACCGATTGGCAGCGGTCTGGGCCGGCGCGCTCGCTCGGACGCAGTATCCGAAAGAGGTGACCAAGGCCCCGGACGGCTGCCGCATCATCGTCGACAAGGTGGACGGCACCACCTACGACTTCTGGCATGCCGGCCGCAGCGGCACGACGCATTCGCCAGAGAAGGGAACGCTGCTCGACGATCTGGTCACCGTCGTCGAAACCCTGACCCGCTACGCCGACGCGCCGGCAGCTTCGCAGCCCGCGTTGGTCAGGCAGCTGGACGCGGAGCTCGGCAGCCTCCAGTTGCGCATCGAGCGCGGCGAGCCTTGCCTGCGTCCGCGGCCTCACCGCCACGACGCAAAGAAACGCTGACGGCAGGCGGGCGCTCTCCCGATCCTCTCTCCGGACAGGTGTCCGCGCGGGCGCGGACACCTGGTGTCCGTTTGTCGCTGTCCGACGGACAGCCTGCGGAATCACGGCGGTTTTCGCTGGCACGGTCCGTGCTGAAACAGGGGGACGAAGCGCAGGACACCGGACAACGAACAAGGACAAGGTCATGGACATTCAAGCCAAGCTGACGGGTTTCGCGATGCTGGGGGCGACCTGGGTGATGTGGGTTCTGGTCGGGCTCTCGATCGGCGGCGTCGCCATCGCGCTGGATCGCGCGATCTATCTGATTCGCACCAGCGACAACTACCGCCGCCTGAAGCGCGAGCTGCTCGCGTTCCTGCGCGTCGGCGACGTCGACGGCGCCCGCGAACGGCTGGCGGCATCGAAGTCCGTCGAGGCGCAGGTCGCGGCGGCCGGCCTGTCGGCGCCCGAGGACGGCGCCGCGTCCGCCGAGGAGCGCATCGTCGGCGCGACGCAGGTCGCGAAGATCCGGATGGAGCGGCGGCTGGCGTTCCTGGGAACGCTGGGTAGCAACGCGCCGTTCATCGGCTTGCTCGGCACCGTCATCGGGATCATCCGCGCGTTCGCCGAGCTGAACGGCGCCGCCGGCAAGGTCACGGCGGGCCTCATGAGCGAGGTCGGCGAGGCGCTGGTCGCGACCGCCATCGGCATCATGGTCGCAATCCCGTCGATCGCCGTGTTCAACGCCTACCAGCGCGTGATCAAGACGCGCATCGCGCGCGCCGAGTCGCTGGGCCGCGAGGTGCTCGCGTATCTCAAGTCCGACCGCACGGCGCAGAACGCCCCCGCCGCGTAACCCCACCACCGCAACCGCCCACAACGGAGAAGACGCCATGGCCGCCGCCGCGCAGAACGACGACGAAATGATCACCTCGATCAACGTCACGCCGCTGGTCGACATCACGCTGGTGCTGCTCATCATCCTGATGATCACGGCCAGCTACGTCGCCTCGAAGGCGATTCCGCTGGACCTGCCGAAGGGCGCCACCGCCGAGACCACGCCGGTCACGCTGGCGGTGTCGATCGACAAGGACGGCAAGACGTTCCTCGAGGCGACGCCGATCGATGACGCCGGCCTGCGCGCCAAGGTTCGCGAAGCGCGCGCCGCGGATCCCGATACGCGCGCCGTGATCGCCGCCGATGGACGGGCTGCTCACTCGCACGTGGTCCACGTGATGGACCTGCTGCGCCGAGAAGAGGTCACGAAGTTCGCCATCAACGTCGACCCCGAGGATGTGGCCGGAGCAACTCCGGCCGCGCGGTGACGACGTGTCGACCCAGTTCACAGCCGAATCCGCCGCGAACGACAACGCGGTTGGGCCGGCAAACGACAACGCACTGGCGCCCGCCCCCGGCGCGGTCCCGACGGAGCTCGAGATGCAGAACGTGACCCGGGAGATCGCACTGGAGGATGACGAAGACGCGACGGGCTGGCGGGGGTTGGCCCTGTTGCTGGTGATCAGCGTCGCCGCACACGTCGCGGTGTTCAATGGATTGGGAAGCGGCGAACACGTCGGACAGGCCAAGCCGCGCAAGCGGCCGCCGACCGAGGTGAGCGTGACGGTGAAAGCGCCCCCGCCACCGCCGAAGCCGCCCGAGGCGAAGCCGGCGCCCAAAGTCGCGCAGAAGCTCGCCGTCCGCGCCCCTGCGCCTCCGCCGCCGGATGCGCCGCCGCCCCCGCCCCCGCCGGCTGAGACGCCCGCCGACTTCTCGGGCACGACGCTGACCAACGACGGCCCGGGCGACGGATGGGCGTCCGCTGTCGGCAACGGCGACGCGATGCACGGGCCGATCGGCCGGCCCGGCGCGAAGGTGGCCGCCCACGCCCAGGACGGCGCGACGAAGTCGATCGCGCCGAAGGTCGCGCCCGTGGTCGCGCTGGCGTCGCTGTCTCGTCCGCCCGCCCCGCCCGATCTGAACGACGCGCTCGAGCGCCACTACCCAGAAGCGGCGCGCAAGCAGGGAACGCCCGGCCAGGCTGTCCTGAAGGCGCGCATCACCGCCGAGGGCCAGGTGCGCGATCTGGTCGTCGTCTCGCAGAGCGCGCCCGGGTTCGGCGACGCGTGCAAGGCAACGCTGCGTGAGTCGACCTGGAGCCCGCCGCTGGACCGCGCCGGCGACCCGGTGTCGACGTTCATCAGCTACACCTGCCGCTTCGAGGTTCGGTGAACGGGTTAGTGGGTTAGTCTGGCCCCCCGGCATGTCGACGCGCGCACCCATGCTGAAGATGTCGAAGATCGGGAAGGTCTACCGGACCGGCCTGGTCGAGACCGCCGCGCTGGAGGACCTGACCGTGGAGGTCGCGCGCGGCGATTTCGTGTCCCTGATGGGCCCGTCGGGATCGGGCAAGACGACGTTCCTCAACATCGCCGGCCTGCTCGACACGTTCGACCGCGGGCGCTACGTCCTGGACGGCGTCGACGTGACCGGTCTCGACGACGACGAGCAGTCGCACCTGCGCAACGAACGCATCGGCTTCATTTTCCAGAGCTTCAACCTGATTCCCGATCTCGACGTCTATGACAACGTCGAGGTGCCGCTCCGTTACCGGCGCCTCCCCGCCTCC
The DNA here is from genome assembly GCA_035607075.1 of Polyangia bacterium. Taxonomy (GTDB): domain Bacteria; phylum Myxococcota_A; class Polyangia; order Fen-1088; family Fen-1088; genus JADGRB01. The sequence continues at coordinate 2,909 of DATMZL010001604.1, read as the reverse complement.
GAACGGCGCGATCGCGTCGAGGAGGTGCTGGTGCAGATGGGTTTGACCGCGCGCATGCGCCACCTGCCCGCGCAGCTCTCGGGCGGCCAGCAGCAGCGGGTGGCCATCGCGCGCGCGCTGGTCGGACGGCCGCAGCTGCTGCTCGCCGACGAGCCGACCGGAAACCTGGACACGATCACGTCGCGCCAGGTCCTCGACCTGCTGGAGAAGATCAACGCCGAGCGCCAGACGACCATCATCATGGTCACGCACGATCCGTCACTCGCGGCGCGCGCGCGCCGCAAGCTGCACGTGCTGGACGGCCGGCTGATCGATCCCGCAGCGCGAGAGCACGCGGCGTCGTGAGGAACGTCGGCTACAACCTTCGGCTGGTCGGTAAGAGCCTGCGCCGCGATCCCTGGTTCACGGTGGTGATGGTGCTCGGGCAGGCGCTGAGCGTCAGCATCTTCGTCACCGCGCTGACCACCTCCCAGCGCTATGCAAACATGACCGGACAGGTACGCGGCGACGTGTTCCGCGTCGAGCGCGACCCCAACACCGCGCTGGTGCGCTTCTACCGGGGCACGCAGTTCGAGGTCTTCGGCGAGTTCAGCGCCAATTACGTCAGCGTGCCGACCGTGCGGGCGCTGGCGGCCACCGGCCTCGCCACCGCGTCGACGGTCAACTTCGTGTCCGTTGCGACGGGCGGTCCCGTCGAAGGTCCGGCGAACCGCCTGGCCGTCCGCTTCTGTGACGCCGGCTTCTTCGAGATCTTCGACGTCCCCTTTCGCTACGGCGGGCCGTTCACGCGCGCGGACGAGCGCATATCACCTCCGGCGGCGGTCGTCGTGCTCTCGGATCTGCTCAACCAGAAGCTTTACGGCGGCGCGGACAGCACCGGACGCACCATTCGGATCTCGGGCCACGACTTCCGGGTGGCGGGCGTCATGCGCCAGCGCGCGGGCAAGCTGAATCTGTGGGACTTCGGCGTCGCGCCCGAGAACATCGCCAACGTGGTGGTGCCGTTTGCGTTCGCCGACGTGCTGCGACCGATGCCCGTGTTCTCCTATCCGCCTGTCGCGACGAACGAGGGCTGGCACGCGATCGCCGAGTCCCCGAGCGGCGTCACCGAATACTGGTTGCGCTTGCCCGCGGGCGAAGCGCGCACGCAGATCAAAGCGGTGCTCGCGAGCATCGGCCCCCACTGGCTGCTGCGCCCGGCCAACGAGATCGCGGGCCGCTTCTCGAAGCCGCCGCCGCCCTACCGCATCTTCGTGATCCTGACGCTGGTGGTGCTGGAGGTGAGCGTCATCAACCTGATGCGCATGCTGCTGGCCAAGGCGACCTCGCGCGCCGCCGAGATCGGAATTCACCGTGCGCTCGGCGCCGGACGCAACGTCATCTTCACGCGCCAGCTCCTGGAAGGCGTCGTGGTGTCGATGGTGGGAAGCCTGCTGGGCCTGGCGCTCGCGATTCCGACCGTCACGATGTTCGATCGCCTGATCCCGGATCTGCCGGTCCGGCTGGCCGTCACGCCGACGATCGTCGCCACCACGCTGCTCATCTGCCTGCTCGCCGGCCTGGTGAGCGGGATCTACCCGGCCTGGCGAATCGCCTCGGTCGCGCCCACGCGTTACCTCGGGAAGATATGAATCCGTCGCTGGAGCTGGGTCCCATCCTGCGCTCGCTGCGCCATCACAAAGGGGCGTTCTCGCTTCTCGTGCTCGAGGTCGCGCTGGGCTTCGTGATGCTGACCCACACGATGATCGCGATCCGGAACTACTACCGCTTGTACGTGCACGCGCTCGGTCTGCCCGAGGACCAGTTGGTGGTCGCCCGCCGCCGATTCCTTCAGCCGCGCGACATCGAGCGGGCCCGCGACGCAGCGCGGGCCGATCTCGCGGCGATGAACCGCATCGCCCCCGCGGCGGCCGTCGACACCGCGCCGCTCCCCGATGCCGCCGCGTTCCCGGCGGTGCTCACGCGATCGCAAGGTGGACGCGATGGGCGCGAAGTGCTGGCCTGGCCGCTGTACGCGACGCCGGGCGTCGCCGCGGCGCTGGGAATCGACGTCGTCTTCGGGACAGGCCTCGACGCCGCGGGCGTTGCCGATGCGCGCGGCGGCGGCGCGAAGCCTGTGCTGCTCACCTGGTCGGTGGCCGAAAAACTTTTCGGTACCGCCGACCGCGCGGTGGGGCGGGACCTGGCGTGCAGCACCTTCGGTACAGGCCACGTCGTGGGCGTGGCGCGGGACTTCGCGTTTCGGGGCGGCTGGGTGCCCGCGCCGAAGGCGTTCATCGTGGTTCCTGCGCAAGCGGTCACCGAGCACGAGATCATCTACGTGCTGCGCGCTCCGGCGGGGCGCCGCGACGCCGTCATCAGCGACGTGACCGCGGCGCTGGCTGGCGCCGCCGACCCCGACGCGACGATCGTGGTCAAACGTCTCGAACGTGAGACGACGCGGTTCGCCCAGCTCTCGTCGGGCGCCGTCATCATCCTGATCTGGACGGGGTTCCTGGTGGTCGCGGTCGCGCTGGCTGGCTCGCTCGCGCTCGCGTCGTTCTCCGTTGCCGAGCGGACGCGCCAGATCGGCGTACGCCGCGCTCTGGGAGCCAGCCGGGGCGAGATCGTCCGTTACTTCTTGCTCGAGAATCTGGTCCTGACCACCTTCGGGCTGGCGCTGGGACTGGGCCTCGCCGCCGGAATGAACCAGCTGGTCCGCCGGATCATGGAGGACATGGTGCTGACGGCGGACGTGGCCCTGCTGTCGATGACGGTGTTCCTCACGACGGGCCTGCTGTCGGCGCTGGTGCCGGCGCGACGGGCTGCCTTGATTCCCCCTTGGGCGGCGACGCGAACGCTGTGATGATGCGAAGGCCATCACGATGAAGGTCCTGATCGCCGACGACCAGCCCGCCGTTTGCGCGGCC
>DATMZL010001234.1:0-2428 GCA_035607075.1 Polyangia bacterium | reverse complement strand
CGGGAGGACATCCAGACGCACATCGACGGGTTGTTGGAGCGGACGCAGGAGTCCGCCCCCGGCGAGCTCGCCAAGCATCTGCTCGTCACCGGCAGCCCAACCTACCGCCGGGCGTACGGCAAGTTCCTCGCCGGCGCAGGGCTCAGTGGTGAGGAGCAGCGTGCGTTGTCGCTCGGTGCGACGACGGGTGGTCAGGCGGTCCCGTTCACACTCGACCCGACCGTCATCCCGACATCGAACAGCGTGGTCAACCCGGCGCGTGCGTTGGCGCGGATCGAGACGATCAGCGGGTCGAACACCTGGAACGGTGTCAGTTCGGGTGCGATCACCGCGACCCGTGTGGCGGAGGCAACGGCGGCGACGGACAACACGCCGACGATGGCTGCTCCGACGCTGACGGTCACGAAGGCGCACGCGTTCGTGCCGTTCTCCATCGAAGTGCAGGAGGACTGGGGTGCGCTCGAGGCCGAGATGGGCAAGCTCCTCTCGGACGCCAAGGACGACGACGAGGGCACCCAGTTCGTTACGGGTGCCGGCACGACCGTGTTCCCGCAGGGGTTCGTCACGGGCACCACGAACACGTCTGCAGCGGCCACGGGCCTGACGGTCACCGCTGCGAACGTGTACGCGCTCGAGGCGGCACTCCCGCCGAGGTTCCGCGGCAACGAGTCGTTCGTTGCGAACCGTGGTATCTACAACATCGTTCGCGGTATCGACACCGCCGGCGGTGCGGCCCTGTGGCTGTACATCTCACAGGGTCTCGTCACCCAGTCGCCGACACCCGGCAACACCGGCGCAACCCTGCTCGGCAGGGGTGCGTGGGAGGCCTCGGCGATGCAGGCGACCGTCGTGAACGCGACGAAGATCATGATCGTCGGGAACTTCCAGTACTTCCTGATCGTCGACCGGATCGGGCTCAACGTCGAGTTGATCCCGTTCCTGTTCGGCGCTGCTCAGGGCAACCTGCCCACAGGTCAGCGTGGGCTGTATGCGTACTGGCGCAACTCGTCCAAGGTGCTCTCGGCATCGGCATTCGTTGCGATGACAGGGACCACCTAGACCGAAGGAGTGCTGGGCATGTGGGGGTGCGCTTCGGCGTGCCCCCGCCCGGCCGAAAGGAGAACCCAATGGCGAAAGCACACACTCACGGCAAGAACGCAGCCACCGGCCAGGGGCACGTCGACAAGGCGCCGCAGTCTGGCGCGAAGGGACCGTCGAACCATACGCCGACGATCGGGAAGCCACAGCCTGGGTCGGCGTCGAACTACTCGAGCGAGCAACAGCAGCAGTGAAGCGGCACAAGATCAACAACCCGGTGAGCGGACGCCGGTTCGTCCAGAACAAGGCCGTCAAGGTTGGCAATCCGAAGGGCACTCGCAAGGGGCGGCATCACAGCGGATGAGCACTCTGTATGGCGGCTATCAGGGAGGCCAGCAGCAGCTCAAGAAGAAGCAGCTCTCCCGTGCGATCACCGGTGCCGTCACCCACGGTGGCCTGATCCAGATCACCGCAGCCGGCCACGGTTTCAACACCGAGGACCGGATCACGATCACCGGGGTCGGTGGCACCGTCGAGGCGAACGCCGCAAAGTGGCGCATCACCGTCACAGGGGTCAACACTTTCGACCTCCAGGGGTCGACGTTCACGAATGCCTACACGTCCGGCGGCACCGCCGTCAGGACGCAGGGATAGGAGGACCATGGCAAAGGCAAAGCCCGTCTACTACCGCTGCAAGGAACCCTTCGTCGCGACGATCGACGGCGACCAGGTCGGTGTCGCCTACGGCGAGATCGTCCGCGCCGGCCACTCGATCATGAAGCGCCGCGAGGACCACTTCGAGCCGGTCACGTCGTTCGGTCGCTTCGACGTCGTAGCAGACGAGCCGGATGACCCGCCGATCGAGAAGGCCACCGCCGCACCGGGCGAGAAGCGCGGCCAGAAACCATCACATTAACGAACTGGAGGACTGACCATGGCAATCCCTCTCTACGTTGCGACGAACGCGACGCCGTTCGCGGCCACCACAGGCGCGAAAACCGCACTAAACATCATCGCGGGTGCGAACCAGGCGGTACTACTGAAGAGCGTCACGATCGCGATGGACGGCGTCACCTCGTCCGCAGTACCGGCGACCGTGGACATCTGCCAGTCCACACAGGCCACCGCCGGCACAGGCTCGGGCTCGCCGACGATCACCCAGGCGTCCGGGCGTACCCTCGCCGCGCAGGCGACCGTCACGGCGAACTACTCGGCTGAGCCGACGGTGCTGACCACCCTCGAGAAGTACTACGTGCCGCAGTTCATGGGGTTGTTCCGGTACAACCTGCCGCTCGGCGACGAGTACGAGACCGACTTCTCCGGTGGCACGATCAAGTCGCTCGCGGTCCGCATCAACGTCACCGCGAACGTGAACGTCCTGGTGTCGTGC
>DATMZL010001583.1:0-7484 GCA_035607075.1 Polyangia bacterium | reverse complement strand
GCTTCCTTCAACGCGCGCGCCGCGTCCAGCACACGGCGAACGACGTGCGCATCGCCGGTGTCCACGGCGCCCGCGCGCGCGAGCAACGCCTCTGCGATCGCGCGATCGAAGTCGTCGCCGCCCAGCGCGGAATCTCCGCCCGTCGACTTCACCTCGAACACGCCCTCTTCCAGTTTCAGGATCGAGACGTCGAAGGTTCCGCCGCCCAGGTCGAACACCGCGAACGTCCCCTCGGCTTGTTTGTCGAGGCCGTACGCCAGCGCCGCCGCCGTCGGCTCGTTCAGCAGGCGCAGCACCTCCAGGCCCGCGAGGCGGCCCGCGTCGCGCGTCGCCTGCCGCTGGCCGTCGTCGAAGTACGCCGGCACGGTGATCACCGCACCCTGCAGCGGCCCGCCGAGCGCCTCCTCGGCGCGTGCGCGCAGCACGCGCAAGATCTCGGCCGAAACTTCCATCGGCGTGACCGCCCGCCCGCCCGCGACCGCGAAGCGCACGACGCTCTGGTCTCCGGCGCCCTGAAAGAACTGGTACGGCGTCAACTTGCGCGTCGCCTCCGCGTCGCGCGGGCCGCGCCCCATGAACCGCTTCACCGACGCGATCGTGTCGCGCGGGAAGTCCACCGCCAGCCGATCGCGCGCGTCCGCGCCGACAACGACGCCGCCACCCGCGCCGTAGTGAACCACCGACGGAACGATCGCGTCGCCGTGCTCGTCGCCGAGCGCGGTCGGCTTCCCCGCGTCGACGATCGCGACCAGCGAGTTGGTCGTCCCGAGATCGATCCCCACGGCGCGCGTTCGGCAGGCGTGCTTGCTGCGCGACTGGCCCGGCTCGGCGATCTGGAACAGCGCTTCCGCCATGGTCCGCCCGGGGCTAGGCCCCGGCCCCCTCCAGGCCGCCCGACGCGTGGTCGATGAACCGCTGGTAGTAGCGCAGGGCGACCAGCGAGCGCGCCGCCTCCTCGAGCTTGCCGGGCGCGCCCGCGTCCAGCGCCGTCCCGATCGCGCTCATCGATTCACGCGCCCGCGCGCGCATCTCCTCCGCCATGAACGCGACCTTGACCGTGTCGCCCGCGCGTTTGGCCGCGGCGAGCTCGTCGTTCAGCTCCAGGATCTCCAGCAGGAACGCCGGTGGCGCCGCCACCTTGTGCGTCCCCCTGTCGCTGCTGTCTGTCGCGGTCGAGGGCTTCTTCTCGCTGATGTCGATGCCCGCCCGCAAAAGCAGGTATTCCGCGCGCCGGACGGGATCGCGCAGCGTGTGCCACGCCAGGTTCAGCTGAACGGTGCGCGCCAGCGATGCGCGCCGCGCGCGCGCGTCGGCGGTCGCGAAACGATCGGGATGGAGCTGCCGCGACAGATCCTTGTAGGCGGCCTCGGCCGCCGTCAGATCGACAGCGAAGCGTGCGCCCTGTCCGAGCACCGCGAACAGATCGGCTCCGTCGTCGGGCGGCTGCAGAGCGCCGCACGCCCCGCAGAACGGCGCCGTCCCCGCCTGCTTCTGACACGACCAACAGATCATGAACGCCCGCCTAGAACTGGACGCTCTCGCCGCAGCCGCACGTCCCTTTCACGTTCGGGTTCGTGAACTTGAAGCCACGGCCCATCATCGTGGTCTGGTATTCCAGCGTCGAGCCGTCGAGATAGATGAAGCTCTTCGGATCGATGAAGACGCGCACGGCGCCGTCCTCGAACGCCAGCACCTTGTCCTCCGCGCGCGGGTCCTGATCCGACCACTCGAACAGGTACGAGAAGCCCGTGCAGCCGCCGCCGCGGATGCCCACGCGCAGCCCTTTCGGCGTCGTCGCGCGCGCACCGGCCGCCTTCTTGATCTCGGCGACCGCTCTGTCTGTGACTGCAATGGCCATCTTCGTTCCGTTCTCGTTGTCCTTCAGATGTCTTCCTACGCGTTTCCGTTCCCGTTCGCTTTGGCGCGCTTCGCCTTGTAGTCGGCGATCGCGCTCTTGATCGCGTCCTCCGCCAGCACCGAGCAGTGAATCTTGACCGGCGGCAGGTTCAGCTCCTCGACGATCTGCGTGTTCTTGATCGCCATCGCCTGGTCGATGCTCATTCCCTTCACCCACTCGGTCGCCAGCGACGACGACGCGATCGCGGAGCCGCAGCCGAACGTCTTGAACTTGGCGTCCTCGATGATCCCCTCGTCGGTGATCTTGAGCTGCAGCTTCATGACGTCGCCGCACGCGGGCGCGCCGACCAGTCCCGTGCCGACGCTCGGGTCGTCCTTGTCGAAGCTGCCGACGTTGCGCGGGTTTTCGTAGTGCTCGATGACCTTTTCGCTGTACGCCATGACTGCTGTTTCCTTTTTCCGCTGTTCTGAGTTCTCAGTGAGCCGCCCAGGTGATGCTCTTCAGATCGATTCCCTGCTGCGCCATCTCGTAGAGCGGCGACAGCTCGCGTAGCTTCTTGACCTTGTCGACGACCGTCTTGATGACGAAGTCGACCTCTTCCTCGGTGTTGAACCGCCCGAGGCCGAACCGGATCGACGTGTGCGCCAGCTCCTCGTCGACGCCGATCGCGCGCAGCACGTACGACGGTTCCAGCGACGCCGACGTGCAGGCCGAGCCCGACGACACCGCGACGTCCTTGAGGCCCATCAGCATCGCCTCGCCCTCGACGTACGCGAAGCTGATGTTGAGGTTGCCGGGCAGCCGGTGCTCCATCGAACCGTTGACGAACGTGTGGTCGACCTTCGCCTGGATGCCCTCGCGCAGGCGCTCGCGCAGCTTGAACAGACGCGCCGCCTCGGCCTCCATCTCCGTGCGCGCCAGCTCCGCCGCCTTGCCGAACCCGACGATCGACGGCACGTTCAGCGTGCCCGAACGCATACCTCGCTCGTGGCCGCCGCCGTCGATCTGCGCCGTGATGCGCACGCGCGGCTTGCGCCGCACGTACAGCGCGCCGACGCCCTTCGGTCCGTACATCTTGTGCGCCGACAGCGACGCCAGGTCGACCTTCGCGGCGTTGACGTCGAACGGCACCTTGCCCGCGCCCTGAACGGCGTCGACGTGGAAGATGGCGCCCTTCTCCTTCACGACCGCGCCGATCTCGTTGATCGGGTTCACGGTCCCGATCTCGTTGTTGGCGAGCATGATCGACACGACAGTCGTCTTGTCGGTCATCGCCGCCCGCACCGACTCCGGCGTGACGCGCCCGTCCTTGGCCACGGGCAGGTACGTGACCTCGAATCCTTCCTTCTCGAGGCGCTTGCAGGTGTCCAGGACGGCCTTGTGCTCGGTCTGCGCGGTGATGATGTGGTTACCGCGATCCTTGAGGAACTCGGCCGCGCCCTTGATCGCCAGGTTGTCGGACTCCGTCGCGCCCGACGTCCATACGATCTCCTTGCCCGACGCGCCGATCAGCGCGCCGACCTGATCGCGCGCCGCCTCGACAGCCTTCTCGGCCGTCCAGCCGAAGCTGTGCGAGCGGCTGGCGGCGTTGCCGAACACCTGCGTGAAGAAGGGCAGCATCGCCTCCAGCACGCGCGGATCGACCGGCGTGGTCGCGTGGTTGTCCATGTAGATGGGGAGCTTCAATCCCACATTGTTCAAATCGTTCATTTCGAGATTCCTTCGACCAGCAGCGGCGCCCGGCCATCGTGACCGTGGATGCCGCAGGTGCCGCATTCGTTCGTGTTGTGGCTCGGTTCGCACGACCGGCAGCTGTCCATGTACGCCAGCGTCTCGGTCAGATCGCCGACAAGCCGTTCGAGGCGCGCGATCGTCTCTTTGGTCTCGCGCAGCTTGTCGGAGAAGATCTCGCGCACGCGGTTCATCGCCTTGGGCGCCGCGTCCGATTCCTCCCAGTCGCGGAGGAATGCTTTGATCTCGGTCAGCGAGAAGCCGAGGTCCTGCAGCTTCTGGATCCAGTCGATGCGCTTGACCGCCTTGCCCGGGTAGAGGCGAAAGCCGCCTTTCGACCGAACGGCGGGGGCGAGCAGGCCCAGCTCCTCGTAAAGGTGGATGGCGCGCACGGTCTTTCCCGTCCGCTTCGCGAGCTCGCCGACCCTGAGAAGGCTCAGGTCCTCGGCCGCGATATCCGTGCTAGATGTGGTCACAAGTCGCATGTAGAAACCTAACCCTTACGTGCAGGTAAGGTTTTACATATCCGCGACTAGGGCGTCAAGACGAGCTTGCCGAAAACTACGCGCGATTCGAGGAGCTTGTGGGCGGCCGCGACCTCGGCCAGGGGCAGGACCCGGTCGACGACCGGCTTCAGCCGGCCGGCCGCAAACAGGTCCATCAGCGTGAAAAGGCGGGATTTACTGGCCATGGTCGAGCCCAAGACGCTGATCTGGCGCCAGAACAGATGGCGCAGGTTCAGCTTCGGCTCGTAGCCGGCGGTCGCCCCGCAAACGACGATTCGCCCGCCCCGCGCGCACGACACCACGGACTTTTCGAACGTGTCGCCGCCGACGTGGTCGACGACGATGTCGGCGCCGCGCCGGCCGGTCAGCTTCTTCACCTCGGCCACGATGTCGGCTGTCGCGTGGTTGATGGTGTCGTCGGCGCCGAGCGCGCGCGCCGCTGCCAGCTTGGCGTCGGTCGACGCCGTCGCGATCACGCGCGCGCCCCAGAGCTTGGCGATCTGGATCGCCGCCGTGCCGACGCCCGAGCCGCCCGCGATGACGAGCACCGTCTCGCCCTGCTTGATCGCCGCGCGATCGACCAGCATCTGCCACGCGGTCAGGAACACGGTCGGGATCGTCGCGAGCTGCGCATCGTCGAGCGCCACGCGGGCGCGGGGCGCGGGCACCAGGTTCGCGGCGGGGACGACGACGAACTCTGCCTGACCGCCGTGCGTCTGCTCGCCCAGCATTTTCCAGTCGGGGCAGAAGTTGTCGCGCCCGTCGAGGCAGGCGGCGCAACGGCCGCAGGTCAAGCTGGGGTTCACGAGGACGCGATCGCCGACCGCCAGCTCCGGCATCGGCTTGACGCCCGGGCCGATCGCCGAGATCACGCCGCAGACGTCGCCGCCGGCGACGTGCGGAAACGCGACGCGCATGGCCGGCAGCCCCTGTCGCAGCCACAGATCGATGTGGTTCATACCGGCGGCGGCGACGCGCACCTGGACCTCGCCGGGGCCCGGCGTGGGCGTCGGCACGTCGCCCACCTCCATGACCTCGGGACCGCCGTGACGGCGAAAGAGCGCGGCGCGCATGGCCGCGCAGGTTAGCACCGACGGCGGGCGCCGGTTCAACCCGTGCGGACGGTTACACGGACTTGAGCGCGGGGCGGACGGCGGGCGTCGCGGTGCGCGCGCCGCGAACGACGTCTGTCACGGCGGCGAGGAAGGCATCGATGGTCGCGTCGGGCAGCTCGCCCATGTTCGAGACCTGGATGTGGCGCTCCGCCAGCTCGCCTTTCGCGCGATAGATGATGAAGCCGCGCGCCTTCAGCCCGTCGTAAAGCGCGTCGACGGACAGACCGTCGGGCAGGCGCAACATCGAGATCGTCTGCGATTCGCGGCCCGTGTTGCTGAACGACTCGAAGCCGAGGTCGGTGAACAGCCGTCGAATGCGGATGTTGCGTTTGCGATAGAGGTCGCGCCGCGCCGGCACGCCTCCCAGCTCGTAAAGCTCGTCGAGCGCGGTCTCCAGCGCGAAGAACGACGACACCGCGGGCGTGAACGGCGTCTGGCGCAGCTGCTCGAGGTACTGCCGATGGCGCGCCAGATCCAGGTAGTAGACCCGCGGCGTGATGGCGGAGATGCGCGGCCAGACTTCCGGCGCGACGCACAGAAACGACACACCCGACACCGAGTGCAGGCACTTGTTCGCCGACGAGAAGCAGATATCGACGCCGTCACGAACGACGTCCACGTCTTCGGCGCCCAGCGCGGACACGGCGTCGACCACCAGCGTGATGCCGCGCGCGCGGCACAGGCGCCCCACCTCGCCGACCGGGTTGAGCAGGCCGACCGACGTCTCGTGATGGATCATCGCCGCCGCCGCGATGTCCGCGTCGCCGTCGAGGGCGCGGGCGACGTCGCGCGGGTTGGGCAGCTCGCCCCATTTGTAGCGGAGGACGACGCGCGGGATGTCGTGCAGCGCTGCGATCTCGTCGAGCCGATCGCCGAACGCGCCGTTCGCGATCACCAGCAGCTTCTTGCCGGGCGGCACCACCGACGCGATCGACATCTCCATCGCGGCCGTGCCCGACCCCGTCAGCAGCAGCATCTCGTGCGCGGGCGAGGCTCCGAACGCGGGACGCAGCTTCTCCTGGAGGCGCCCGACGACGGCGGCGTAGTCGCCGTCGCGGTGGCAGACGTCGTAGTGAACCAGCGACGCCTTCACGCGCGCCGACGTCATCACCGGACCGGGGCTGAAGAGGACGTGCCCGGGCTGGTCCTTCTCGGCCAGCAACCGTTCGATCAATTCCAGCGTGCCGGCCGCCGACGACGGCGGCGCCGCCTGCATCGCGGGTCGCGCCAGCTCGTCGCCGTAGACGCGCAGCAGCCATTCGGCGTGCAGCTTCATCTCGGCGCTGTCCAGGTCCTGCCACAGCTTGGTGCCGACGTCGTGCGCGATCACCAGGCCGCGCGCGGCTGCGACCGCGACGCCCTCGGTGAGCGACGGCCGATCGAGCTCCGCCAGCACGTCGATCAACGACGGCGCGATCACGAACAGCCCCGCGCTGACGGCGTCGTAGCTGGTCAGCTGCTTGCTCATCTCGGTGACGCGATCGCCGGCCAGCTTCACCTTCGTCGCGTCGGCGATATCGAACACGCGCGATAGATCGCGGTCGACGCCGAGCACCGTCCGATCGCCGCCGCCCGTGTGCGACGCGATCTCGCGCACCAGGCCGGGCGCTGCGATCTGATCGGCCATCAGCAGCAGCGTGCGCTCGGTGACGAAGGACCGCGCCGCGAGCACGGACAGGCCGTTCGGCCCCGGCCAGTCGGCGTTCTCGAAGAACGTCACGCGCCGCTTCGTCGCCGCCGACACCACCGTCGACTCCGCGATGTGCCGGCGCACGGCGGCGGCCGAAAAGCCGACCGTGATGCCGATGCGCGTGATGCCCAGATCCTCGAGCAGCTCCAAGGTCCGCTCGATCACGCTGCACCGGCCGACAGTGGTCAGGCAGTTCGACAGTTCGGCGTCGCCGCCAATGCTCACGCCCTTGCCGGCGGCCAGGATCAACGCTCGCGCGACCATGCTTCGGCGACGGAGCTTACTTGCCCGTCACGCCTCCGTCACGCAAATCGCCGGCTGAGGAAGCCGGCGCGCGGAATCGACGCGCTCAGCCTTTGCGCTGACGGCTGCCGGTGACGGCTGCGAGCGCATGAGGCATCTCGCGCAGCGGTTCGGCTCGGAAGGTCAGCAGGTAAACCGAGTTCTCGGTCTCGACGTAAATCTGATCGCCCCCGGCGTCACCGAGGACGCGCCGCACCGGCGTCGTCACCATCCGGTGGCCGTTGGGATCGCGAAAGATCACCATGCCCCGACCCACGGTCGGGTAGCTGATGAGGTAGCCG
>DATMZL010001552.1:0-3364 GCA_035607075.1 Polyangia bacterium | reverse complement strand
GGCGGCGATGTCGCGGACGGGCTCTACGGCCGGCGCGTGAGCGCGGCCGGCGCGGTGGTCGACACGACGGCAATCCCGATCGACGTCGGCGCGGGCGCCAAGCGTTTTCCCGCGGTCGGTTCGAACGGGACCGACTACTACGTCGTCTGGGCCGTCGACACGGCGGCGATTCGCGGCGCGCGCGTGCTGGCCAGCGGCACCGCGAGCACGCCCGTCACGCTCACCACCGGCCTCGCGTTCATCGACAATCCGGCGATCGCGTTCAACGGCACGAACTATCTCGTCGCCTGGGGCGACCAAGCCGATATCAAGGCGACGCGCGTGAGCCCAGCGACCGGCGCGCTTCTCGACACGCCGCAGATCGCGGTCGCGGGCAGCGTGAGCACCAGTGAGTATCATCCGGCGGTCGCGTCGAACGGGACGGATTGGCTTGTCGTCTGGGATTCCGGTCGTGACATCCGGGGCGCGCGCGTCGCCGCCGACGGCACGGTCAAGGATCCGGACGGGTTCACGATCGGCTCGGGGAGCGAACCGCAGATCGGCCCGTCGGTGGCGTGGGCGGGAGGAAACTACTGGGTCACGTGGTCGGGCGACGCCGGCATGGTGTACGCGAAGCGCGTGTCGGCGCTCGGCGCCGTCGTCGATTCGACCGGCATCGCGATCACGAGCGGCGGCCTCTACATCCTCGCCGGCCCGGTCGTCGACGTGGCGGCTGGCGGCGCCGACCGTGCGCTTTTCCTGTACGAGCGCGATATAGACGCGCCTCGCGTTTTCGGACGGATCGTTCCATCACCGACCGGCGCGGGCGGTGTCGGCGGCGGCGGCGGCTCGACGGGCGCGGGCGGCTCGACGGGCGCGGGTGGTGCCGCGGGTGCGGGCGGCAGCGGCGGCGCGGGAGGAACGAGCGGGACCGGCGGCGCGACCGGCGGTTCGATGGCCAGCGGATCCGGCGGGCGCGGCGGTGCGGGCGGCGCGACGGGCGGCGGTTCCGGTACGGGCGGATCCGGTGCTGGTTCCGGTACCGGCGGATCCGGTGCTGCTGGGCGAGGCGGCGCGGGCGGCGCGACGGGCGGCGGCGCGCAAGCGGGCACCAGCGGTAGAACCGCCTCCAAGTCCGGTTGTAGTTGTCGCACCTCGCCTGGAACGTCGACGCCGGACGCGCTCGGCGCCTTCGGGCTCGGCGTGCTCGGCCTCGGGCTGCGCCGGCAGATCAGGCCGCGCAGACGAACGCGCCCATAATCTTATCGACGTGTCCCTTGCGCACAATGAGCGAGGATCCTGATAGTTCCGTCCGTGCTGGTACACGATAGATGAAGGTCGCGGGCACAGGCGGATCTCGACGCCGTGAGGCTCATCGTCAAAAGAAAACGCCCTCCCGCGGTCACCCGGGGGAGAGCGTTGGATGTTGTCGTCGCGGCCGCGACGTTCGTTACGGCGCGCTCGACACGCCCGTGCAGCCGACGTTCGTGGCGAGCGGGTTGGTGTTCGGTTCGTAGTCGACCATGAGGTCGCCGCCGTCGTACCACGCGCCGTAGTACGTGGTGATCTTCTGGTTGGCGAAGTACTCGGCGAGACCCGAAAGCGCTTTGTTGACCGCGGTCCGGGTCTTGTCCTTGCCGAATGCGCTCACGAGCGCGCCCTGGACCTTGTTCCTGATGATCTGGTCGATGTCCGTGAAGATGTCGACCAGCCAGTCGGGGAAGTTTTCGAGGTTGCGATCGAAGTGGAACGCGGCCACGGGCATGTCGAAGCCGAGCTGGGTCCTGTCCGCCGTCGGCGCGATGGCGGTCAGTTGCAAGTCGACGCGCATGTCCGTCAGCTCGACGTTCGGGCAGTCGGCGAAGTGGTGGCAGATGATCGTCGGGTCGTTGCTGGAAATGTCGAGCGAGATGTTCGCGACCGCGTGATCGGACGTCGGATCCGGGCCGAACGACGCGGTCAGCGTGCCGGGACCGATCGTCGTGTTGACCATGTTGATGTCCAGGTCGACGCGGCCCGCCCACGTGTCACGAACGATCGTGTCGACGACGAAGAACTGATCGACTGCGCCGTATTGCTCGGCCTGTTGACCGAAGTCGACGTAGCTGTGGTAGGGGCCGGTCGTCCAGACGCAGTTCTTGATGTTCGGGAACTCCTCGTCGAGCATCTTCAGGCACGCGCCCTTGGACACCGTCGGGCCTGACAGGCACTCCTGCTTCCCGGCGTCGCGCGCGGCTTGGTTCGGGTAGAAGCACTGGTACACGGGGCCGGTCAGCGTCGGCGACGATCCGGTGGTGTCGTACATGATCCGCGTGCCGCCGAGCAGCGTCCGTAGCGCGAAGTTGAGATCGGCGGACGCGATGCGAACGACCTTCCCGCACACCGGGTGCGCGGGCGGCGACGGTGGCGGCAGCTGGACAACGGCCACCGGAGCCGTCAGCAGATCAGCGTTCGCCGTCAGCTTGGTCGGCGGCGGCGGTGGCGGTGGCGGTGGCGGTGTCGGTGCGACGACCGGCGTCGTCGCCACGTCGGTGTTGATCACCCTGAGGGCCCCGTTCGTGGCTTCGGTCTGGTCGTCGGCAACGTCAGGTCCGCTGCAGGCGCTTGCGAAGGCGCTGGCGGCGAGCGCCACACCCAGCATCCACCGCGATCCCCGAATCATGTCGATCCGATTGCGTGTCATTGGTCGGTCTCCTTGTCTGTTGGCTTCTCGAACTATCCGCAGGGCGACATCGCAAGCGCCGTGCCTCGGCGACATCCGCTGAAACGCCGGCGCGGCTGTATCTCGCGGGTACACAGCTCGCGTCTGTCGGGCGCCGGACTGTGTACGCGCGGGATACAAGTCGCCGCCGAAGTCGCTACGGCTTGGCGGTCGGGCCGGTCGAGCTAGTCGATCCGCGCCGCAGGCGCTGTGTGCGACCACCCGGTCTCCTTTTTTTCGCCCGGCGCTGTAACGCCGGGCGGCCTGGGCGTACGTCGGGGTGGAGGACGAACGATGACCACCACGACCAAGTCCGACACGACCGTGAACGAGATCGCCGACGGCATCTACCGGATCAGCACGTCCAGCGACGTGGTTCCGGGCGGCTTCACCTTCAACCAGTTCCTGATCGTGGACGAGGAGCCGCTCCTGTTCCACACGGGTCTTCGCGCCCAGTTCCCCTCGGTGAAAGAGGCCATCAACCGGGTGATGCCGGTGGAGAAGCTCCGCTACGTGGCCTTCTCCCACGTGGAAGCGGACGAATGCGGCTCCCTCAACCAGTTCCTCGCGGTGGCCCCCCAGGCCGTCCCGGTCTGCAGCCGCACCGCGGCCATGGTCTCGGTCAACGACCTCGCGGACCGGGCCCCCCGCGCCCTGGCCGACGGCGAGACGCTGCGCCTGGGG
>DATMZL010001548.1:0-2455 GCA_035607075.1 Polyangia bacterium | reverse complement strand
GCCCAGGCGCCGCCCCGGATGCCGGCCTCACGCTGCAGCAGCACTTCGCAGATCGCCGCGCTCACCGCGACCACGAACATCTGGCGCGCGTCGAGCGACAGGCCGCCCAGAAGCACCAGCAGCACGAAGATCCCGAGCGTGAAGCCAGCGACGCCGCCCGGCGACGGGGAGACGGGCAGCGACACCCACTGCGCGAGGAACACCATCGGCACGTCGACGGCCGCCACGCCCACGCCCGCCCAGCGGGCGGCCCGCGTCGAGAAGCGTACGGCGACGAACAGCAGTAGCGCGCCGCCCGCGTACCCGCCGAGAATCGGCAGCAACACGCGCCAGTCCGATTCGTCGGCGCCGTACGCGCGGAAGAGGCCGAGGGCCAGCGCGGCGCCGACGCCGGCCACGCGGACCAGCGAGAGCATGCGCGCCGTACGCGCGCGCTGCGCTTCCAGCGCGCGCGCCACCAGTCCCGCGGTCTCCGCCTCGACGACGGGCATCGCGTGACGATTCTATCCCGGGATGCGCAAACGGTCGCATTCGCGTGGGGAGCCGGCGCGCTTTGCTCGCCGCTCAGGCAACCCAGCAGTGGCTCGACAGCGTTTGCGTCGTTCCAGCAAGGTTCGGGTAGCAATACGTGCTGAATGACCCGATCAGGCAGTCGACGACGTCTTGCGCGATCGTGCCGCCGTCGACGCCGTCGATCGCCACCAGCCGCCCTTCGCTGTCGAAGTGCGCCAGCACGCGCACGTTCCCGCAGCCGGGTAGGCAGCGGTTGATATCGAATCCCACGCCGGCGTCGGTGGGATTGATCTGACAGGCGGCGTCGCTGATCGGCACCTCGGGCGCCGTCCAGTGCCATTCGGTTCCGGCGACGTCGATGATCACGGGCGCGTCGATGAACACGGGGGCGTCGCGGGGCATCACGGGCGCGTCGAGGGGCGTGATGGGCGCGTCGACCACCACGCGCGCGTCGCCGCCGTCGGGGTTGCGCTCGAGCGGGCGGCTGCAGCCCGCGAGCGCCATCGAGAATGCTACGGCCGACAGCAACTGGCCGCGCAGGTGCGCGCGCGCGTGGCGGCGTCCGCTGGCGCGCACGGCCGCCTCGACGGCGCGCAGGGACTCGATCGCGTCGTCCATCAGCGATTGGTCGAAACGCCGGACGCGCGGCTCTTCCGCGGCGGCGAACCGGCGCGCCGCCGCCAGATCGCCGTCCGCCGCGATCGCGAGCGCCGCCTCGAGGATTCGCAGCTGGTCGGCGTTCCAGGCGTCGCTGACGCGCGTGTAGGTCTCGGCCTCGCGGGCGAGCGGCAGCGCCGGCAGCAGCCGGCGCGCGATCCCGAGGTTGTAGGCGAGATCGTAGAGCGCCAGCGGCACCGAGTGCTCCTCCAGGCGGGACGGCAACCCGGTGATCACCTCGGCGAGGACGGCGGTGCGCGGATCCTCGAAGCGGTAGCGGCGCCAGAGGAAGCCGCCTTCCAGAAGACCTCGGCGCTCGGCGCGCGTGTGGTAGGTCGTCCCGGCACGGACGTCGATCGGCAGCAGGTGCAGCGGCGCGCCGCGGATCGCGCGCATCCCTTCCAGCTCGGCGCGGATCGACTCCAGCGGGATGGTCGGGCCGACAAGCAGCGCGTTGCACATCGCGAAGACGCCGCGCTCGGTGAGCAGCGCGATCGCGCGCGCGCCGGCGTCGGCGGGCGCGTTCCGTCCCAGGCGCACGAGCTGCGCGCGCGAATACCCGTCGATGCCGACGTAGGCGCGCGCCAGCCCCACGGCGACCAGCGCGTCCGCGACGGCCGGCGTGACGACGTCGGCCCGCAGCTGCAAAGACAGCGCGATCTTCCCGACGCCCTGGCGCCGGAGCTCGTCGGCGAGCCGGCGCAGGAACGCCTCGGCATCGTCGGCGGCCATCGGCAGCAGGTTGTCGTCCATCACCGTGAAAACGCGCGCTGCCCGCGTGTGGTAATGCGCCGCGATCTCCGACGCGAGGCGGTCGCTGGTCCACCGAACCACGCCCGATTTCGAATCGGCGCCGGCGCCGCCCCGCGCCGCCTCGGCGCCCGCCAGACGTGTCGTCGCGGCGACGCAGCAGTAGCTGCAGCTCGCCTCGCAGCCGGTGCTGCCTACCAGATCGACGGCGCCGAACCCGAGGTGGACGGGCAGCGGGTCGCCGTGTCCGTCGTCGCCCGGCACCGGTCCGACGGCACGCGCGGGGGTACCGAACCGGACGGCGCCGTCGTCGCCGCGAAACACCACGCCCGGCAGCGCCGCCAGCTGGTCCTGCGTGCGCGCGCCCCGCGCCAGCCCCACCAGCGCCTCCTCGCCGGCGAGCCGGACGACCACGTCGACCTCTGGCACCTCGTTCAGGATGTCGGCCGCGTTCAGCGTCGCGAAGTGGCCGCCGCAGACGATCCGCCCGCGGTAGCCGCGCCGCCGCAGGACGCGCGCGAGCGTGATCGACGCC
>DATMZL010001542.1:0-2872 GCA_035607075.1 Polyangia bacterium | reverse complement strand
GCCCAGGCGCGCGTCCCCTTCACCATCACCGACGGTCCCGCCAACCGCGCCGAAGCTTGGCGCTGGATCGCCGCGCATCCGGGCGAGAGCGTCGTGCTGTCGCTGGATCACATCTACGACACGTTCCTGGGCCCGGCGATGTGGCCGAGCTTCGAGCACGGGTCGTGGCCGTTCGCGCAGCTTTCGCAGTACGTGTTCCTCGCGTTGCTGTTCATCCCGACGCTGTTCGTCGGCGCGGCGCTGGCGAAGCGGGGCGCGCGCGTCTTCGCCACCAGCCGCACGGCGCTGGTGCTGGCGCCGATCGCCGCCCTCGCCGTCACCGTCGCGATTGCCACCGGCGAAGTTCGCTACCGGATCCCGTTCGACGTATTCTTCATCGCCATCGTGTGCGCCTTCGCCGTCGGCGACTTCGCCGCTGCCGCCGATCCGACGACGCTTGGGCAATTGTATCGGGAACCCTCAAAGGGTTCCCGAACCCTCCCGCGATGGTACGCGGCGAGCAAAGCTCGCCGGCTCCCCACGCGATCGTCCTCGAGCGGGGTGCCGGCGTGACGTCGCTGCGCGCGCGCCTGCTCGCGGTCAACCCGCTCATCTGGGTGGCGCTGGTGTACGCGTGCGGCGTCGGCATCCGGCTGATCTACACGTTGAGCATCCAGCCGCCCGAGGCCTTCATCTACTCGGACATGGGCCTCTACGTGGGGCTGGCGCGCCGGATCGTCGCCCACGTCCCGATGTCCGCGCCCGACGTGACCCACCCGCTGGGCTACGCGGCGTTGCTGTCGTTCCTGATGACCAGCACCTACGGGCTCGGGCGCGCGGTCGGGGTGCAACTCGTGATCGCTTGCCTGGTGCCGCTCGCGATCGGCGTCCTGGGCTGGGCCGCATACGGGCGCCGGACCGGCCTGCTCGCGGTCGTGTTCGCCAGCCTCTACTTCTCGTTCATCGAGTACGGCGCGCTTTTTCTGTCAGAGATCCACTTCATCTTCTGGATGGCCCTCGCGTTCGCGGGCTTCTTCGGCGCGCGGCGCGCCCGGCGTCGATCCGCCGCGGTCGGGCTCGCGCTGGCCTCGGGGTTTGCGCTGTCCGTCGCGACGGCGCTGAAGTCGGTCGCGCTCCCCGCCGCTTTTCTTTTCTTCATCGTCGACGGGATCGCCGGGTTGCTCGCGCGGCCCCGCGCCGGTGCGCCGGCGCAGCATTGGTTCGCGCGCCTTCGACCGTGGCTGGTGCGGAGCGCGCTGGTCGCGGTTGCGGCGGCGCCGTTGCTCGGCGTTCTCGCGGGGGTGTGCACGCGCGCGAACGGCAGCTTCTGCGTCACCGGAAACAAGGCGGGCGCCGACTTCTTGATGGGCCACTACGGCCGCGTCGCCGACGTCGAGTGGAAGACCGAGGGCCACGACCAGTTCCGGTTCGGCAGCCCGGGCGCGCTGCTGCGCCACTACGACGAGCACGCGGTCGTTCGGTTCTCGATCACCGACACGGCCGCGAATGCCGCCGAGGCGTGGCGCTGGATCGGCAAGCACCCCGGGGAGGCGATCGTCCTCTCGCTGGACCACATCTACGACACATTCTTCGGGTCCTCGGCGTGGCCGACGTTCAACAGCGGGTCGTGGCCCTACGCGAACCTGTCGCAGTACGTATTCATCCTGCTCCTGTTGATCCCGACCGTGCTGGCGTGCGCCCGCGTGCTCAAGCGCGGCCCGCGTGCGGCCCTGAGCAGCCAGACGGCCCTCGTGATGGCGCCGATCGTAGCGCTGGCCGTCACCGTCGCGATCGCGACCGGCGAGGTCCGCTACCGGATCCCGTTCGACGTGTTCTTCACCGTGATCGCGTGCGCGTACGTCGTCGGTGATCTCGCACGCGTCGAGGGGCTGACCGACGATGACTGACCGCGCCCGCCCTGTCCACGCTGCCCAGTCGGCCAACATCCTGACCAGCCCGTGGCTGCTGGTTGGGCTGGTCTACATCTTCGGGATCGTGCTGCGCGCGATCTATACGTTCTACGTGCAACCGCCGGAGCGGTTCATCACCTCCGACATGTACTTCTACGTGCAGCTGTCGAAGAAATTCCTCGCGGCGCACGGCCCGGCCGATCCGTGGGACGTCACGCACCCGCTCGGCTACCCCGCGTTGCTCGCGTTCATGACGTCGGAGGGCGGCTCGCTGGCGCGCGTCGTCATCCTGCAGTTCATCCTTTGCTGTCTCGTGCCGCCGGCGCTCGGCTTTCTCGGCGCCGCCGCCTACGGACGGCGGACGGGAATGCTGGCGGTCATGTTCGGCAGCCTCTACTTCCCGTTCATCGAGTACGGCGCGCTTTTTCTGTCCGAGATTCACTTCATCTTCTGGCTCACGGCCGCGTTCGCGCTTTTATTCGCCGTCCACAAGGTCCGGCGCCGCTGGGTCGGGCTGGCCCTCGCCGCCGGCGGCGGCGTCGCGCTGTCCGCAGCGTCGGCGTTCAAGTCGGTCGCCCTGCCCGCGGCGTTCCTGCTGGCCGTTGTCGAGGGCGTCGCGCTGCTGCTCACCGCGCCGGCTCCGGCGGACGCGCGCACACGCCTCGACCGCTTGCGGCCCTGGGTGCTTCGCTGGGCCATCGTCGGGATCGCGGCGGCGCCTTTGCTCGGCGTGCAGGCGCGCGCGTGCACGCACGCGAACGCCGGCAACTTCTGCGTCAGCGGCAACAAGATGGGCGCCGACCTCTTACTGGGCCACTACGGCCGACTCGGCGCGATCGAGTGGAACCCGCCGGGCGGTAACGGCGGCGCGCGCTTCGGCAGCCCCGGCGCCTACCTGCGACGCTACGAGGCGACGGCGCGCGTCCCCTTCGCGCTGAACGACAGCCCGGCGAACAGCCGCGAGGCCTGGCGCTGGATCGTCA
>DATMZL010001528.1:0-4466 GCA_035607075.1 Polyangia bacterium | reverse complement strand
ACCCAGGCGGGCCGCGCGCAGGCATGAGCGCGCAGAACGCCAACTTCCGATCGGCGCCCGGTTCGCGGGGGACAAATGCGACCCGGGCGCCGCTTCGCTTTCTTCTTCTTCCGGTCCCCTCGCCCCGCGAAGCGGGGAGAGGGTTAGGGAGAGGGGCCGCCCTACCGGGCGCCACGGGCATCGTCGCTATTTGAACAACCCACATCGACAGAGGAAACCCATGCCTTCACCCAACACCGATGACCTGCACGCAAAAGTTCGCCAGCTGTTCGCCGAAGGCTTCGGCGACGCCGTCCACGGGCTCGATCACGTCGCGGAGGAGCACCTCCAGGCGGCCGTCGCGCGCGCGTTCGAGCTGACGGACAGTTCCTTGGACGTGGCGTTCCATCTTTCGGACTGGCGCGAGGACGCCGCGGCCCTGCTGGCGATCAGCCTCGCTCCCGAACATTTCACGCCGGAGGAAGTCGAGGAATGCCTGCTGGCCTTCCTGATCCACGTCCCCAACCACGTGCTCGCCGCGGCGAACCTCGCGGGTTTCCCGGCGTCAGACATCTTCAAGACCGCGTGATCCCATGAAGTGGCCCTGGAAGTGGAAGAGGAAGAAGAAGACGACGACGCGCGACAACGTTCCCGATAACCTGCTCCCGACCTACGACATGATCACCGGCGCGTTCCCGACGGGAATCGACGCCGACCCGCCCGTCGGCGACGACACACTGGCGAGACTGAAGCAGAAGGTCGAGCCCCGCCGACCTCGCCGTGTGGCTCGCCCAACCATAACGACGGCGCATTTAGAACGCGAACCCGACGCCCGCGCGCACGCTGCCGGTGACGTCGCCGCGTTCCAGGTATGCGCGGCACGTGTCGACGCCGCAATCGCGGGCGCGCGCATGATTCAAAGCGACGCCGGCGCCGAGCCCGAGGAAGAAGCCGAAACCGCCCGTTATCCGGGCCTGCACCGCCGCATCGATTTGCGCGAAGGTCGCCGCCCCGAATTGGGCGTCAGGCGCAAACAACGGACCGGCGCCGATCGACAGAGCCACGGCATCGGTATCGTACGCCGCGTAGCGGACAGTTCCGCCGACCAGCCATCCCAGTAACACGCTGGCGCCGCCGCTGATGTTGGCGCGCAGCGGCCCCGCGATTGCCCGCTCGATGCTGGCGCCGATGTACACAGGCGGCGCGACACCGACGCCCGCACCGTAGTCGTGCATGTGTTCGCTGGTCATGACAACGCCTGGCTCGAAACGGATCGCCCACGGCGGCGCACGCCGGTCATCCTCCGCGCGCGCGGTTGCCGCTGGCGCGACGACGGTAACCAGGATGACCAGCACGACGGCGCTCCGCATTCTCCTCATCGTGCCCATTCGCGGAGCAATCACGATGCCACGCTGGCGTGGCGCGACTTACGGGGACGCAGACGTCGCACGCCCGCCGCAAACCGCGACACCGATGTCGCACCTATGCAGGCAATCGCTCGCTAAGGGCAACGCGCGCCCGTCAGGTCGATCTCGTAAATGTGCGCGCCGTTCGCCGCGAAGTCGTCGCTCCACTTGCCCGCGACGACGTCGACGGTCCGCGATTCCCCGACCACCGTCGCGGTCGCGGCGCCCGTCATGCCGGCGATCGTGAACGTCCCGGTCGCCGTCCCGCTCCGCGCGATCGCCGCGAACACGTACAGCACCTGTCCCTGCGCCTTCGTCATCAGGTCCACCGGCGCCGCGCTGGTGGAGCTCGCCACCGACACGACGTTGGGCACATTCGCGCTATTCAAGACGGGCGCCAGCGACTTCACCTGCTGGTTCAGTGTCTTCACCGCCGAGACCATCGTCGTGTTCGCGAAGATGCCGTCCTCGCGGAAGGTCGGCTCCCAGGTGTGGACGAAGTACGTGACGCCGTTCGCGCCATGAATCAGCGCCAGCCACACTTCCGATCGCACCTGTGCAGGCGTCGGCCCCGACGAGGTGCCGGCGTTGATCGTCGTGGTCTCGAAGTCGGTCCACACGGCCTGACCGCGGTTCGACCAGCTGCGCAGGCGGTCGACGCCGAACGCGTTCAGCCAGAATTGGCCGCACGTCATCTTCACGTTCGCGTCGCCGCCGCAGTTGTTGTACGGGTAGATGTCGAACGCGATAATGTCGGCCGCGGGCACGTACTGCGACTCCGGTGGCGCGTTGCTGCCTCGCCCTTCCCACGCGTCGAACGCGACACCCTGCCCGAGGCCCAGGTAGATCGGACGCGTCGGGTCGGCCGCCTTGTACGCGTTGTAGCGCGACACCAGCGTCGCCGGCGCGACCGGCGGCCCGTAGCCGCCCATGCCGTTGTCCTGCGCGTTGTCGGGCTCGTCGGGCGTCATCCACCAGCCGACGATCGTCGGGTCGTCGATGTTCGCCAGCCCGACGGTGTCCTGGCCGACGATCGCGTAGATCCCCTTGCCCTTCAGCGTGGCGAGATCGCTCGCGGCGAGCGTGTCGGTGCCCGCGTTGTTGCCGACGTAGACGTTGACGCCGAGGTCCGCCATCTCCGTCGCGTGCCACGATCCCTGCAACCACACCGCGATCGGGAAGAAGCCGGGATCGGTCGGGACGCCGCGCGACCAGGCCGCGTACGGGCTCGTCCACGCAAGCGCAGGCAACGTCGGGACGCAAGCCGCGCTGCCCGCGTCGCCGGCGTCCGAACGATCATCCGAACCGTCCTGGCCGGCGTCGATCGGAACGCAGGCGCTGCAGGTCACCGACGGGTTCGAGGGGCGCGTTCCAGGACGACAAGGCGAGCAGGCCTGCCTCGCGCCGCCGCAACCGCCGGCGATCCCGATCGTCGACGCGATGACGGCCGTGAGCGTCCAGCCTCTCACGCGTAAGATGATACGCCCGCGCGCGCGCGCGCCCGTCGACAAAGCCGGGAAGTGCGTGGGTGGACGTCCGACATGCAGCGCAGGAAAGCCGCTTTCCGGTGAGCCACATGCGCTCACCCGCGGATCTTCCTTTCATGGCTCACCGTTCAACAAACCTCCTGCTCGCGCTCGTGGTGGCCGCGCCGCTCGCGGTTGGCTGTGTGGTTGGAACGCATTCCGGCGGCCGGCCGGCCCACGCGGGTGGATATCGCGGATCGCCGCCCCCGCAACGCGTGCCGCCTGGACAGATCCGCCGCGCCGAGGTGCACCAGCGAAACGAAGCCCGCAAGGCCGAACGCCGCCACGAGCACGGCCACGACTAGCTGCTCCCGCGCGAAGCGCGGGTGTGCAGCTATTTCTGAGATGGCACGCCGTTCAGCGATAAGGCGTGCCGTCTTTGTGCGCGAGGATCCGCTGGCCGTCGGGGCCGGGGATGTTCTGGATGTCGTCGTCGGGATATTCGACGAGGTCGCCGGCGGTGCGATCGCCGACCTCGAGCAGCACGACGTCGGCGTCGGTGCGGTTCACGATGTGGTGCGCGTTACCGTCGGCGGCCTTGAACCCGACGCACATTCCGGGCGCCAGCTCGCGCTTGCCGTGGCCCGTGATCAGCGTCGGGTGGCCTTCGAGCACGTAGACGAACTCGTCCTGACGCGAATGAACGTGGCGCAGCGCCGACACCGCGCCCGGCGCGAGGCGCGTGTGGTTCACGCCGAAGTTCGTCAGCGCGAAGGCATCGCCGAGCGGGCGCTTGAGTCGTCCGGCGACGCGCGACGCAAACGGCTCTGGGTAGGAGGTCTGAACGGCGCGCGGCTCCACCTCGGCGGCGACCAGCGGCTCCCCGGCGACGGAACGGCTCATGCCGCGACTGTTGCACGTCCGCGCGCGCGCGAAAAGCGAGCCCGCGCGAACGCCTACCAGCAGTCCATGATCCCGACAGCCTGCAGACACGGCACCAGGTCGGCGCATGCCTTGCCCAGGCAGGCGTCGACGGCGTGCATCCACTGCTTGCGGAACAGCGGGTACCCGACGACGCAGTAGGCGTTGACGTCTTCGAGCGGGCACGCGATCGCCCTGGCGTTACAACGCGCGAAGAACGCTTCCCGCTCGGCATCGAACGTGCCGGCGGACACGACGCAGTTGTCGTCGTTGAAGAACGCGGAGCACTGCTTCGCGTCCTGGCAATCGAAGTACTCGAGCAGAGCCGACTCCTCCGCCAGGTTCGCGAGACACGTGCTGGTCGGACAGGTCGCGCCCTCCGGCACGTTCACCTCGACGCTGCAGGCCTTCCGCTTCGTGCAGTAGTCGGCCAGATGCGCCTTGGCGGTCGACGAAAGGTCGGGCGGCCCCGGCTGCGAGTCGCAGCCGATCACGCAAAACAACGCGACGATGCCAGCGATGGTTTTCGTCATGGCCAGCAGTCCTCGATCGGGATCGCGTCGATGCAGGTCTGCACGTCGGCGCACGGCTTGCCCAGGCGAGCATCGACGGCGTGCATGAATTCCTTGCGGACGATGGGCAGACCCACAACGCAGGCGTCGCCGAAGTCGGTGGCGCATTCGGTCATCTTTGC
>DATMZL010000873.1:0-3382 GCA_035607075.1 Polyangia bacterium | reverse complement strand
AACGAATCGGAGCCGTCGCCTCCCCAACCGAGCCCGGTCGCGAATCGTAAGAAAGGCGCATCGCTGATGCTGTAGCCCGTCGGGCAGCTGCAGTCGCACGACGTTCCCTCGCCGCTGCAGGTCCCCGCGTTGCGTCCGAATCCGCAGGAACAAATGATTCCCGTGCAGGTTCCGGCTCCGGGTTGGCTGGCGAACAACTCTTTTAGAGTGAACGATGACATGACATCGCGGACACCGTCGCCGTCGATGTCGCCGACTACGCGCTTGTCGGCCGGAACACGCGGCGTTTGATCGCGGTCGCACCAGTACGGAAGTCGGGTGTCCCAGACTCTGTTGTATTGGCTGTCGTCGATAACCTGAACGTGATTCTTCCCGGTGTTGATAGCGTAGGCGCCGGCATAGCAGAAGCTGTCCTGATTTCCCGCGACCATGTCGGGCAGACCGTCACGGTTGATGTCTTCGAATCTGATCGCCGAATTGTGTACGGCGCCGGCATCCAAGAGCGTCGAGTCGAAGTCCTCGGCGGGGATGTCCCAACCCGTGCCAGCTTGATTCGCATATCGAACCTGTATCTGCGTCGTACCGTCGGAGCCAACGTGGACGATGTCGGCCCTACCGTCGCCATTCATGTCGAGGACATGTTCCTGCGCCATGAAGTCGAACCAGCCTCCGCCCCAGTTGCCGGGAATGGTGCTGTAGCCGGAAATGACGGGCCAAGGATTGGTGGGATCCTTGCGAATCTGGTTCAACCTAACTTCTAGGCGCGCAGAGCATGCACTCGGCGGGCTGTTGCTCCCCGCACATGGAATCAGTACGCGGTAGATGAGATCGGGAAGACCGTCGCCATTCACATCAGCGAACATCGCTCCCGTGGACGTGCCGTCATCGTTGGCAAGCGCGACCGGCAGCTTCCAGTCTTGGCGCGGCTCCCAGCCCTGCCCGGTGTTTCTGTACGCGACAGAGTACGGGGTGGTGTCAGTCTGCCGGTTTCTGAATCCGCCATGACTGCGCACGAAATCTACACGCCCATCACCGTCCAGATCGACGAACTGCGAACCGTACGATGTCGGGATGTGGTCGTCGTTTTCGCCGGTCCGTCCGATCGGCTCAGGCGGTGCAAACGCGGGCTTCTCGTTCCACTGGTAACCGCCGCCGTCCCAAACGAAGTCGAGCGACTTCATGCAGTGCGGCTTCGGAACCCCTGGCGGGGGCGGCACCGGGTGATCGACGGAACAGTACCCGATGCTCGTGAGGCGCGTCGGAAGCATCGGATCGTTTGTCACCGCGTCGTAATTGGCGTGCGGCACATAGTCGGGCGCGTACGTGAGCGAATAGGTACCGGTCAATTCTGAGGTGCCGTTCACATCGACATAGGTGCTGATGCTCCGCAGCCGCTTATTTCGCGGCAATGTCGTTGTGTTGAAGCGCGCCCGTCGCGTTTCCCGGCGGGGATCGTATTCGAATTTGACGTGCGCGAATGGCGCGGTGCCGCCACCTCCCCCAGAGTTCGTGGGTACGTGACCGGTGTAGTTGATCGAAGTGACGAAAAGACCATCTGTGCCGAAGTTCGGGGCGCAACTGGTGTCGGTGCAGCCGTTGTAACGAACCTCGAAATAGTTGCCCCAGTCGTCGACGACGCGTTCCAGTGCCCAGACCGCGACGTCTCCTCCTGAGCCCAAAGAAACTCGCGTGCGGTACGTTTGGCCGTAGTAGCGCGTCTCGCCGGTCTTGGTCACGACCTTGAACCAAACGCCCGACAGCGTCTTGGTGTCGTAGCCCGAGCTGTCGAGTACCTTCTTGATCGTGCTGTGGTCGTCCTGTTCCAGCTTGAACGTGAGCGGATCGCCGTCCTGATCGAACATGCGCTTGCCGTCCATGCACACGCCCTCGTCGAGGTCGTTGGGATCCATCGAGACCTGATGCCCGACGCCGTCTTGGACCCTGGTCTTCGCGCACCTGTGGATCACTGACAACCCCGCTAGGTCCCACCCTTGCCCTGCGATCCCCAGCCCGCCTTGGCTGTTGTAGGCAAGGCTTAGATTCGGAGCCATGCCGCCGATTCCGGGCGGAATTGCGATCGGGACGGTGTATGTCGCCGCCCCGGTCGGACTGACGGCAAACTGCCCCTGCAGCGCGCCCTCGAATGGGATGTTGTACTGCCGCTCGGCCTGGACGCCTGGATCGCTGGACGGCGGGTCCGTATACGGAATCGTCGGAGCTCGGATGACGATCGTCCTCCCTTCGACCACGACGCCGAGGCCGCCGCCGGCGATGTCTACCGTCGGTAGGCGTCGATTCGAGGCCGAGGCGGTCACCGTCTCGCCGTTGACCGTCCACGAGATGGTGTGCCCCGCGTCGAACGTCGGCAGGAACGCGCCCGAATGCGTCCCGGACGGTAACCGCGTCGGGGGCGGCGGTTGCGGGCTCAAGACAAGCGTCCCGTCGTACCTGACCTCGTTAACGGTAGGCTGCACACTGGTCGAGGCCGCGTTGTCGAAGCCGAAGATCGCCATGAAGCGGCCCTCGCCCACCTCGGCGATGCCGTCCGAGTAGAGGCAGATCGCGTCGCCGTCGCCGCCGCAGACGCCGCGTGATTCGCAGGTCGCGGCGCGCGCGCTTGGCAATTGCACCCGGAAGGCGCTCCTGCCTGTGACGCCCGCGCGATAGCCCCAGCCCGCGATCGCGCCCGCGTCGTTAATCGCGTTAGCCGCACGTAGGTCCCAGTTCGAGTTGACTGAGACCATGTCGTTCAGGTTCTTGAAACCGAGTTGGTCGGTGTACACGAAGGCCGCTTGCGGGAGGCCGCCGCCGGGGGATCCCCATCCCACGACGTCGCCATAAACGTTCACGTCGGATGCTTCTTGATTGTTCCAGCCGCCGTAGATCTCGTGGATTGCGCCCGTTCGAACATTCCGCCGGTAAGAGCGGACCTGCCCGTTGTACGTGCCGGAACCGATCACGAAATCACCACTGCTTCTCGTGGCGTTGGTCAGTTCCCATCCCGAAAGCGGATCGATGAGATCGTTCAGATCCACGAGCCCAATGAAGGAGTTGTCGAACAGCACCGCGTGAATCGTCGCGACACCTTGCGGCGACAGTTTCAATGATTCACCCACTGCGCGACCCGTCTCCCCGATACCCGCCATCATCGTCATCCCAAGACCAAGATCGCTGACGTCTTCGACGCCGATGCCATCGGTGTAGCGATAGCCGTGCGTGATGCCGAGGTTGGTGAAGTAGCCGACGAACTGGTTGTAGTTGTTGACGTCGAGCGCGGCGGAACCGCGAACGACTCCCGAACCGCTCGGTCCCGGTTCGCCGTCGCTGAAACCGAAATCTTCCACGCCGGATTGACCGTAGCGGTAGACACGGGTGGCGCCTC
>DATMZL010001471.1:0-6799 GCA_035607075.1 Polyangia bacterium | reverse complement strand
ACGAAACCGTCTTCGACCATGAGCTGGGGCTGGCGCGCCCCGACGGCTACTTCTCCGGTCCGCGCGACTGCATGACCGGGCGCTCGACGGTCTTCGCGAACACGATGCTCGCGTTGCTCGGCCGGCTGCTCGATCGCGCGGGCGGCCTGCCGCGCCCGTCCGCAGGCCACGACGTCGCGGCGCAGATGCTCCGGCAGCATTGGACGGGGGAGGCGTTTCGCGATTCGCTCTGCCGTACGTTTCCGTCGGGCGACGCCAACATCTGGCCGTTCTTCTTCGGCCTGTTCGAGGATCGCGGGATGTGGCGCAGCGCCTTCCGCGTGCTCGAGGAGGGCGGCTTCACGCGCCCGGTGCCGCTGCGTTACTTCTCGCGCCGGATCCCCGAGGCGGAGCTCCCGGTCCCGCGGGTGTTCACACCGAATTATCAGGGCGACCCCAGCTGGACCCAGCTGGGGCCGGTCTACCTGCATCTGCTCGCGCAGGTCGATCGACCGAAGATGCAGCAGCACCGCGCGAACATGGCGGCGCTGATCGAGCGCGACCGAAACTATCTTGAGATCTACACGCCGGACGGCAAACCGTATCGCGGGCGCGCGTTCCTCTATCACGCCGACGAGGGCATGATCTGGTCGGCGATGTTCCTCGACCTCTACGCCTGAAGAAGGCGCTAGTCGCTCCGCGCCGCAGGCGCGGTGTGCGACTACCGTTTTTTCAGGTAGCCGCGATCCCGCGCTTCGCGCGGGGGCGGCTAGAGCGCCTTCTTGATCATGTCCTCGATGCGGGCCCGCGGGACCGCGCCGACGACCTGACCGACGACCTTGCCGTCCTTGAACACGAGCAGGGTCGGGATGCTGCGGATGTCGTATTGCGTCGGGAAGTTCTGGTTCGCGTCGATGTCGCATTTTCCGACGCGCAACTTGCCGTCGTACTCCTTGGCGAGCGCCTCGACGTGCGGCGCGATCGCGCGGCACGGTGCGCACCACGCAGCCCAAAAATCGACGAGAACGGGGACTTTCGAGTCCAGGATCTCGGCCTTGTAGTTCGCGTCGGTGACTTCGACCAGGTTCGGGCTTGCCATGGCGGTTTCCTTAGCACGGCCGTCTGACGGGTCCAAGTGCGACCGCGCGCCCACTCGATGACATCTTCGTGGGCGGATCGTCTTGCCGGTGCGAGGTATATTCGGGGCCGTGTCGACGTTGACCTGGCACGAGGTGGGGGCCTACGCGATCGCCGCCATCCTCTACATGGCGCACCTCGTAGGCCTGAGGCGCGGCCCCGAGAACGCGGGCCGCGCGTTGCTGGCGGTCGGCGTCGCGCTGCACTTCGCCGACATCGGCGTCCGTTGCTACCACGGCACGAACCCGATCTCGTCGACGCCCGAGGCGATGTCGCTCGTCGCGTTCATCATCGCCGCGGTTTTCCTGCTCACGTCGCTGCGCTATCCGCTGACCGCGGCGGGCGGGTTCGCGGTGCCGGCGGTGGTGGCGCTGATCCTGCTCGCGCGGCTCGCGCCCGTGGAGACACCGCAGATCGAGATGGCGGCGCCGGAGATGGGCCGCCTCGGTCAGGCCCACATCCTGCTGGCGACGCTGGGCGTGGCGGTGTTCGCCTTCGCCGCGGTGCTGGCGATCGTCTACCTGTTCCAGGACCGCAGCCTCAAGCGCAAGCAGCTGGACCGTCTGGTGGCGCGCGGGACGCCGCTGGAGACGCTGGACCTCCTCGCACACCGTTGTGTCTCGATCGGCTTCCCGGTGTTCACGCTGGCGATCGTGACCGGCGCGATCTGGGTGGCGCGGCTGGGCCTGCTGCACGGACGCGGGACGCTTCGCCCCGAGTACTTGATCGCCGTGGGGACCTGGATCGCGTTCGCGGTGCTGATCATCGCGCGCGTCGGCGGCGGGTGGCGCGGGCGGCGCGCGGCCTGGCTGACGCTGGGCGGGTTCGGCGGCACGGCGCTCGTCGTCGCCGCTTACTTCATTCGGCACGCGGTGTAGACCATGGCCGGCGCGACCATCGATCTTCTGCTCATCGGTGTCTCGCACAAGACCGCGCCGGTTGCGGTGCGCGAGCGCCTGGCGGTCGAGCCGGACGCGATCGCGGCGGCGCTCGCCGAGCTGACGGCGCTGTCCGCGGTGCGCGAGGCGGCGATGATCTCGACCTGCAACCGCGTCGAACTCTACGTCGCTGCCGACGACGCCGATCGCGCGGCCACCGATCTCGGCCACGTGCTCGCGCGGCGGGCGGGGGTGGCGGTGGCCGATCTCGCCGAGCACCTCTACCAGCACCGCGATTCGGCGGCGGTCCGCCACCTGTTCCGGGTCGCGTCCAGCCTCGATTCGCTGGTCATCGGCGAACCGCAGATCCTCGGCCAGACCAAGCAGGCGTATGACGACGCCGTCCAGCACGGGACCGCGGGGGTCGTGCTGCGCGCGTGCTTCGAGGAGGGCGCGTTCCGCGTCGCGCGACGGGTTCGGCGCGAGACGGCGATCGCCCGCAACCCGGTGTCGGTCAGCTCGGTGGCTGTCGATTTCGCGCGCCAGGTCGTGGGCGACTTCTCGCGCAAGCGCGTCCTGATCGTCGGCGCCGGAAAGATGTCCGAGCTGGCGGCGCGCACGCTGCGAACGCACGGCGCGACTCTGACCGTCGTCAACCGGACGCGCGCGCGCGCCGAAGAGCTGGCGAGCCGGTTCGGCGCCGACGTTGCCGACTGGAACGATCTGCACGGAGCGCTCGGCGCGGCCGACATCGTCATCGCGTCGACGGGGGCGCAGCGGCCGGTGCTGACGTTCGATCTGCTCAAGCAGGTGCGGAAGCAGCGTCGCGGGCGGCCGCTGTGCCTGCTGGACATCGCGGTTCCGCGCGACGTCGAGCCGACCGCGAGCGAGCTCGACGGCATCTACCTGTTCGACATCGACGACCTGCAGAAGCAGGCGAGCGAGCACCGCGCCGAGCGCGAGGA
The DNA here is from genome assembly GCA_035607075.1 of Polyangia bacterium. Taxonomy (GTDB): domain Bacteria; phylum Myxococcota_A; class Polyangia; order Fen-1088; family Fen-1088; genus JADGRB01. Next base: position 3,840 of record DATMZL010001471.1, on the reverse strand, counting down.
AGAGGCCGCCGAGGCGGAGGCCGTCGTCGAAGAAGAGCTGGGCCGCTTCGTCAAACGCTGGCGCAGCCGCCAGCGCGGCCCCGTCGTGTCGGCGCTGCAGACGCACTTCCACGGCATCGCGCGCGCCGAGGTCATGCGCCTTTCGGGCGGCGTCGACGAGAAGGAACGCAAGGCGCGCCTGGACATGGCCGAGAGCCTGGTGAAGAAGCTGCTCCACCTCCCCATGACCGCGCTGCGCGACGACGATCCCGATGAAGCCGTCTCGCTTGTTCAGGCGTTGCAGCGCCTGTTCTCGCTGTCGCCGGTGGCGGCCGTCCCCGCCAGCGACGAGGCGCCGGCCGGTCGCGAAGGCGCCGTCGACAAGAAGGCTGCCGGATCTTGAACGTGTCGTCCGGAGCGATCGTGATCGGCACGCGCGGTAGCGCGCTCGCGCGCTGGCAGGCCGCGGAGATCGGACGCTTGCTGCGCGCCGCGCATCCCGGACTCGAGGTCAGCGAGAAGATCGTCGTCACGCAGGGCGATCGCGTGCAGACCGGCCCGGTGATCGACCTCGGCGGCAAGGGCGTGTGGGTGAAAGAGATCGAGGAAGGATTGCTGGCCCGCGAGATCGATCTCGCCGTCCACAGCATGAAGGACGTCCCCGCCGAGCTGGCGCCGGGCCTCGCGATCGTCGCCGTGCCGACGCGTGCCGATCCGCGCGATGCGATCGTCAGCCGCGATGGCGGCGGGCTGGCGGCGCTGCCGCCCGGAAGCCGCATCGGCACGTCCAGCCTGCGCCGCGTCTGTCAGGTGCGGGCCGCGCGCACCGACGTCTCCGTCGAGATCCTGCGCGGCAACGTCGACACGCGGTTGCGCAAGGTCGCCGACGGCGTGGTCGACGCCGCCGTGCTCGCGTCGGCCGGGCTCGATCGCCTGGGGTTTGCGTCGCGCATCGCCGAGCGCCTCGACGCGACCCGCATGCTGCCCGCGATCGGGCAGGGCGCGCTGGCCCTGGAGGCGCGCTCCGACGACGAACGCGTCGTCGCGCTTTGCCGCGCGCTCGCCGATCCGGCGGCGGAGGTGACGACCACCGCCGAGCGCGCCCTCCTGGCGGGCCTCGGCGTCGGTTGCCGCACGCCGGTCGCGGGCCACGCGACGCTGGCCGAGGGCCGCGTGACGCTGGCCGGCCTGGTCGGGCGGCCCGACGCCTCCGAGATGATCCGCGAAACCGTCACCGGTGCGCCCGGCGACGCGGCGGCGCTGGGCACGGAGCTCGCGCGCCGCTTGCTGGCGCGCGGCGCCGACCGGATCCTGCGCGAGCTGGAAGTCTGACCGTGAAGCGCGGCGCGCTGCTCGGCGTCGCGTGTCTGCTCACCGCTTTCGCGGCTTGCGGTGGCGGCTCGCCCGGTAGACCGGGACGCGCCGGGACGGGCGGGGCCGGAAACGCGGGCGGTGGCGGCGCCGATGGCGGCAGCACCGGCGCCGGCTTCATTTGTGGAACCGGCCCGCGCTGCCACGAGTCGACCGAGTACTGCGAGGTCACCCTCGTCGGCGACGCGGGCCTTCCTTCCTATCGTTGTGTCGCCATGCCGATCGCGTGCCTGGAGTCTCCGGCCTGCGGCTGCCTCGTCTCCGAGCACGTGCTGTCCAATGGTTACTGTATCGACGACGGCGGGGGCGTCCTGACCGTCACGATTCCGTAGGCGGACGCTCGTCGCGTCAAAGACGTCCATGCAACTAGTTGAAATCATTGCACGCGAAGGCTCATTGCTTGACCGGGGGCAGGAGCGGGGCTATCAGCATCGGCTCACGATGTTCGGTTCATGGGACCACAACCGCGGCTCTGTCCTTCCGACAAGAGCCTCGATGTCCCACCTGCCATCGTCGAAGACGGCCGTCCGCGTCCTTCTAAATGAAGGCGGCTTTCCGGCCGAGTTGGGCTCGATGCCTGAGCCCGCCCATCAAATCTGGTACGTCGGGCGCCTACCCGGACCGGGCGACCGCGGCCTTGCGATCGTCGGCGCCCGCGCCGCGTCGATGGCGAAGTGCCGGTTGGCGCGCGAGCTGGCCGCATCGGCCGCGCGGCGCGGATTTGCGATCGTCTCGGGTGGTGCGCTCGGGATCGACGCAGCCGCGCACCGCGGCGCGCTCGACGCGGCTGGCGCGACGTTCGCCGTTCTGGGCTGTGGCGTCGACGTCGTCTACCCCGATCGCCACGCGGCACTGTTCGCCGACGTCGCCGCGGCGGGCGGCCTGCTCTCGGAGTACGAGCCCGGGACGCAGCCGCGTCACGGCCAGTTCCCGAAACGGAATCGCATCATCGCCGCGCTGGCAGAGGCGGTCCTTGTGGTCGAGGCGGGGTTCGCGTCCGGTGCGCTGATCACCGCGCGGCACGCCGCCAAGCTCGGGCGAAAGGTGTTCGCGGTCCCCGGCAGCCCGGGCACGGATGACTTGATCGGGACCGGCGCGGCGCGCGCCGTGGACGACGCGGAGTCGCTGCGCTGCGCGCTGGAGGGCGAAGCGCCGCCGGTTCGCCCCGTTCCGGCGCGCTATCTGGCGCTGCTGGTCGCGCTTCGCGCGCGGCCCCTGACACCCGGGGAGCTCGCACGGCATCTGAACGCCCCTGTGGCAGACACCCTGGCGCTGACTGCGGAGGCTGAGCTCGACGGATGGCTCTGTCGTCTCCCCGGCGGAGCGCTGGCATCTTTGGAGAATGCGCGTGGCAACTAAGAAGGCGGCGGCCGCCAAGCTCGACAAGGCCGAAAAGGTCGACAAAGTCGAGAAGGCCGACAAGGCCGACAAGGCCGAAAAGGCCGAGAAGCCGGCCAAGACCGCCAAAACCGCAAAGGCTGCGCCCAAGGTCGCCCCGGTGAAGAAATCGACGGCCAAGGGCAAGGCGGGGACCAAGACGAAGGCCAGCGAAGCGCGCCCGGCCACTGGCGCACGCAACGACAACGCGCTGGTGATCGTCGAGTCGCCCGCGAAGGCGAAGACGATCAAGAAGTACCTGGGCCGCGGCTACGTTGTGAAGGCGTCGGTCGGCCACGTGAAAGACCTGCCCCGCAAGAAGATGGGCATCGATATCAAGAAGGGCTTCCGGCCCGAGTACGTCGTCATCGAGACGAAGAAGAAGGTTCTGTCGGAGATCAAAGAAGCGGCGGCGCACGTCGGTAAGGTGCTGCTGGCGCCCGACCCCGATCGCGAGGGCGAGGCGATCGCCTGGCACATCGCCGAGGAAGTTCGCGAGGCGAACCCGAACATCCAGCGCGTGCTGTTCAACGAGATCACGAAGAAGGCGGTCACCGAGGCGATCGGGAAGCCGATCGCGCTCGACGAGAAGAAGTTCGAATCGCAACAGGCGCGCCGCATCCTCGACCGGCTGGTCGGTTACGAGATCAGCCCGGTGCTGTGGACGAAGGTCCGGCGCGGGCTGTCGGCGGGGCGCGTGCAGTCGGTCGCGGTGCGTCTGGTCGTCGAGCGCGAAGCCGAGATCAAGGCGTTCGTGCCACAGGAGTACTGGACGGTCGAGGGCACCGTCGAGGGGCCGAACCCGCCACCGTTCACGGTCAAGGCGACCCGGCTGGACGGCAAGAAGCTGGAGATGGTTCACGTGGGCCAGGCGCGCGAGGTCGTCGACATCATGCGCGCCGCCGCCTTGAAGGTGTCGTCGGTCGAGCGCAAGGAGCGGCGCAAGAACCCGCCGCCGCCGTTCATCACGTCGAAGCTGCAGCAGGATGCGTCGAGCAAGCTGCGCTTCTCGCCCAAGCGGACGATGGGCCTCGCGCAGCGCCTGTACGAAGGCGTCGAGATGGGCGAGGACGGCCTGGTCGGTGTGATCACGTACATGCGTACCGACTCGAC
>DATMZL010001446.1:0-3655 GCA_035607075.1 Polyangia bacterium | reverse complement strand
CCCTGCGTGTGGACACGGGCGGTCCGCTGGACCTCAGCTTTTCGGTTCTGCGCAGTGTCTCGCCCATCCACCTCCAGTACATGGCCAACATGGGGGTCCGCGCTTCCATGAGCATCTCGCTCATCGTCCGCGACCGTCTGTGGGGACTGATCAGCTGCCTGAACCACACCAGCCCGCGGCGCGTTTCGCAGGAGACGCGGATGGCGTGTGAGTTCATGGGGCGCCTGACCTCGCTCCAGATCGCCGCGCTCGAGGATCACGACCAGCTCGCCGCGCGCGCCTCGCGTCGAGCGACGGAGGATGAGCTGGTCGGCGCGATGCGCGAGAGCGCACCGGAAGATAATGTGCTCGAGGTCCTGCTCTCCCGCCCGAAGGAGCTGATGGGGATGGTAGGGGCCGAGGGCGTCGCGCTCGTGAGCGGCGGGGAGGTCGTGGCAGCCGGCCGCGCGCCGCCGCCGGCGCTCGTTCAGGAGATCGCGATCTGGGTCGAGGAGAACGAAGGATCCCAACCGTTCGCCACGGCGTCGCTCGGCGCCCTATTCCCTCGCGCGCGGGAGGCCAGCGATGTCGCCAGCGGCCTGCTCACGTTCGCCCTGCCCGGTGCCCCTCAGAGGCGACTCTTGTGGTTCCGCCCCGAGTTCATCCAGACCGTGAACTGGGGCGGCGATCCGAACAAGCCCTTCGCCGCGGATTCCGGCGATCGCCTGCGTCCTCGTCATTCGTTCGCGCTCTGGCGAGAGCAGGTGAAGCTCCGTTCGCAGCCGTGGACGGCGAGCAACCTCGAAGCCGCGGACGAGCTGCGACGCCGCGCCATCGAAGTCGACGTCGGGCGGCGCTTCCTGGGCGAGCAGCGGGCGGTGCGGGCGCGGGACGACTTGCTCGCCGTCGTGTCCCACGATCTCAGGGGTCCGCTCTCGGGTGTCCTGCTTCAAACCGAAGTGATGCTGCACGCGAAAGGGGCCGCTGATCAGCCGAACGACGACGTATTGCGCGGCGGGGCCGAGCGCATACGGCGATTGGCGGCTCACATGAAGGCCCTGACCGACGACCTCCTCGATCTGGCGAGCATCGAAGCGCACCGTTTCGCCTTGCACCTCCGATCAGTGGAGAGCCGTGAGCTGGTCGAGGAGGCTCTGCTGGTCGCTTCCCCACTCGCTCAGGCCAAGCGGATCACCCTCACGGTGGAGTTGATCGACGCGCCCAGGCTGGAAGCCGACCCGGAACGGATCTTCCGGGTGCTGTCAAACCTGCTCGGCAATGCGATCAAGTTCACCCCCGATGGGGGCACCATCACCATCCGCACGGAACGCCGCGACGACAACCTGTCGATCGCTGTCGCGGACACGGGGCCCGGCATTCCCGCCGACCAGCTTCCCCATGTCTTCGAGCGCTACTGGAAAGCCCAATCGAAGAGCCCGGCCGGATCAGGTCTGGGCCTCTACATCGCCAGCGGAATCGTGGAGGCCCACGGCGGAAAGATCTGGGCTGAATCCTCGGCCGCGGGCGCCAGGTTCGCCTTCATTCTGCCCCTCGCACGCTGAGCCGCGCCGCGCGGCTGTCGACGGCCCGTCGGAGACGTTCGTTCCACGCCGATCACGATCGCGCCCGACCGGCGTTCTGGTCGGCGACCGCGGCGGACAGGGCGTGTTCAAGGGCTGAGTGGCAAGGGCAGCGCTGCCGGCACCACCGGCCGCCTGCCGAACAGTCGCCGCACGCGCGCCCCCATCGATTTGACGACAGCGACCGACTGGTCGAGCAGCCTCTGGGCCCACTGGAACTCTCGGGCCAAGATCGCCAAGCCGAGCGGAAAAATGACGACGCTCGTGCCCGGGACGGGCACGAGGAGGAGGGCCACGCCGAGCGCGAGGACGCTGAACCCGGCGACGGCGATGCCGACCCTGCGGAGCCGAGGCGTGGTGGTCGGGGGCCGGGCTCCGCGTCGTTGGATTTGCATCGTAGCTCATTGGTACCACTCCGCTGCTCACCGCGACGTCACGGTTCCGTCATCATCCGTGCCGCACCGCGACGCCTGACGCAATCGTGACCGAGTCCTGGCCCGTCGCTGACGGGGGGCGGGGTATCAACGATGAGATGCTTTCCCCACAGACTCCTTCCGTTCGACAAGCACCCACCCGCGCTCCTTGGCGGTCCTACCTTCGAGGGACGACCCTCGCGTTCTGGGGGGTGCACGTCGCCGCCGTCGTTGGCGTGATCGCCTGCGGGCTTTCCTGGTCGGGCATCGGCCTGGCGCTTGGCGTGTACTTCGTGCGTATGTTCGTCGTCACGGCGGCCTACCACCGCTACTTCTCGCACCGAAGCTTCAAGACCTCGCGCTGGTTCCAGTTCGCCCTCGCGGTGGGGGCGCAGAGCGCCGCGCAGAAGGGCGTGATCTGGTGGGCGAGTCATCATCGCTGGCACCACAAGCAGTCGGACGCGGAGCTGGACGTCCACTCCCCGGGCCGGCGCGGGTTCTGGTACTCGCACCTCGGCTGGATCCTGCGTCCCGACTGGCAGGAGACCGACGAGAAGGGCGTCCCGGACCTCGTGAAGTATCCCGAGCTCCGCTTCTTGAACCACCGTTCGATGGCGATGGTGCCCACGATTGCTCTCGCGCTCGCCTTCCTGTTCATCGGCGGCGGTCACGCGCTCGTGTGGGGCTATTTCGTGTCGACGGTGCTGCTGTGGCACGGGTCGTTTTCCGTCAACTCACTCGCGCACGTGTTCGGCAGTCAGCGCTACAACACCGGCGACCAGTCGCGGAACAACTGGCTGCTCGCGCTGCTGACGACCGGCGAGGGGTGGCACAACAACCACCACCACTATCAGAGCTCGGTCCGGCAGGGTTTTCGCTGGTGGGAGATCGACGTGACTTATTACCTCCTGCGCCTGCTCGCGTTGACGGGACTCATCTGGGACCTGCGGGAGCCCCCGGCGCGCGTCGTCGACGCGACCGGTCCGGACACGGTTTCGGCCAGCGCGGAAGAGATTCAAGCCCGCGCCGCCTGATCGCCCCGCACTCTGTCAGAATGTCGGAGTGAAGCTCCGAGCGCCGACGACCGTATTCCTCAACCGGGCGCGGCTCATCTTCACGCTGACCGCGCTGCTCCCGACCGTGTTCATCACGGTCATCGGCATCGTCCTGGTGGCGACGGGCTCGAAGTCGGTCTCCATCGTCGGCGGCATCCTCGTGCTCGCGCTGTGCGCCACGGCTCTGGCGGGCTACGGTCTGGGGACGCTGTTCGTGGCCCGCGGCGCGAGCCTGGCGGCCATCCAGAACGGGTTCATGTCGGCCGTCTCGCACGAGATCCGGACGCCGCTCACCTCGATTCGTATGTTCATCGAGACGCTTCGCGACGATAGGGTCACCGACCCCGCCGAGCGGCAGCGGTGCCTCGCGATCGTCCACCAGGAGCTCGGCCGGCTCGACGGCCTGGTCGGCAAACTTTCGACGCTCTCCAAGATCGAGTCGCGCCACACCGCGTTCGATCGGCGCCCGGTCGCCGTCTCGGACGTCGTGAACGAAGCACGGGCGGCCCTCGACGCGGTCCGGCTCGGCGCCGAGGGCGACCTCCACGTCAGCCTTCAGCCGGACTTGGTCGTGCGAGGCGATCGCGATGCGCTGGTGCAGGCGGTGACCTGCCTGCTGGTCAACGCC
>DATMZL010001174.1:0-2686 GCA_035607075.1 Polyangia bacterium | reverse complement strand
CGACGCGCGCTCGCGCAACGCCGGCAGTTCGACGGGAATGACGTTGAGGCGCCAGAACAGGTCGGCTCGGAAGCGCCCCGCCGCGACCTCGCGCTCGAGATCCCTGTTGGTCGCAGCCAGCACCCGCACGTCGATCTGGGTCGGCGTCTCTTCGCCGACGGGGTAAAGCTCGCCGTCCTGGATCAGGCGCAGCAGCTTGGCCTGGACGCCCGGCTCCATCTCGCCGATCTCGTCGAGCAAAATGGTTCCGCCGTCGGCCTGCGCGAAGCGCCCGACGCGCGCCGCGGTGGCGCCGGTGAACGATCCGCGCGCGTGGCCGAACAGCTCGGACTCGACCAGGTTCGCGGGGATCGCGGCGCAGTTCACGGCCACGAACGGCTTCTTCACGCGCGCCGAGCCCGCATGCAGCGATCGCGCCGCCAGCTCTTTGCCCGTGCCCGATTCGCCCGTGATCAGAACGGTGCAGCGCGTGTCGGCCACCTTGGCGAGCATCGACAGCGCCGGCAGCAGCGCCGGATCGCTGCCCAGCATCGACGGTGCGTGGTCGTCGCGCCACGCCAGCGCGTCGGTCTCCGGCTCGTTCGCGGGCGCCGGCTTCAGCACGGCGGCGACCGCTTCTTCGAGCGTGCGCACCTCGAACGGTTTGATCAGGAAGTCGCGCGCGCCCGCGTGCATCGCGCGCACGGCATCGGGGATCTCGGCGCTGCCGCTCATCGCGATCACCGGCGTGCCGGGCGCGTACATCCGCGCGGCCGACAGGATCTCGAAGCCGTTGACCTCGGGCATCCGGATGTCCGTCAGGATCAGGTCGAAGCGCTCTTCCTTCAGGCGGACGTAGCCGCGGGCGCCGTCCATCGCGACAACTTCATGACCCGCAGCCCGCAGGATGCGGCCCAGGCTGCGGCACAGGGAGTCTTCGTCGTCGCAGAGAAGTATCTTGCCCATGTGGGTCACCCGTGCGGAAAGCTCGCTCGGATGCTGCTCAAGTTTCTCACGCTTCGACCGATTTGAGCGAGCTTTTTTTGCATGCCGGACTACAGAAGAAACACCACATGGATTTTCGGAAAGCTTCGAAGGACGACATCGTCCACCTTCCTTGGACCTTCCTTTGGAGCTTTCTTGCCGCGCTTGATTGTCGAGGGCCTCCAGACTAGATACGCCACATGCGGGAGCCGGCTCAGACACTGGTGGGGGAGCTTGAACGCATCGTGTCGGCGCTTCCGGATGCCGTCCTGTTTCCCGGCCTGGGCCCCGACGGTCAGAGGCGTTTCGCGACCGCGATGGGCGTGTCGCCACCGCCTGGGCTGGCGACCTTCCTCGCGGCGCACGACGGGGGAATTCTGGGTCCCGACACGCGCCTGCTGACGGTCGAGGAGGCCGCGGCGCGTCTCGCGGGCGGGCCGGGCGCGGCGGGAGCGGCCGGCTTGGCCACGGCGCGCTGGCAGGTTGGGCTCTGGCCCGTCGCGGAGCGCGGCGGCCGGCGCTATGCGCTCGACGCCGAGGAGGCGAGCGGCGACGGCGAGTGGCCGGTCGTCGAGGTGACCGAGCACGGCGTCGACCGGGTCGGGACGTCGTTCCTCCGCTTCCTTCATGTGCTGTGTGCCGAGCTGGCGGCGGGGAGCGCGGCCGGCGACGCCGCGATCGCGCTCGCGGAAACGCGCTGCCGGCGCGATCCCGGCCACGCCGATCACTGGCTGGACCTCGCCGAGCTGCTGGACGCGGCCGGTCGCGCGGCCGAGATCGACGCCGCGCTGGCCGCGGCGCTGCGCGCGGCCACGCCGCCCACGCCGGCGCTGATGCTGGCGATCGGGATGCGCGCCGTGCGCGCCGGCGATGGCGAGGGCGCGCTTCGCGCTGACAATCCGGAGAAAGCGCTTCGCGCTGACAATCCGGAGAAAGCGCTGCGCGCTTTCAAGGACGCGATCGCGCTGGAACCGGTGGGCGCGCGCGACGACGACGCGCGCCTGGACGCGGCGGCGCTGGTGTTCGTGCTCGCGGCCGAGCGGGGTGACACCGCGACCGCGACCGGCGCGCGCGCGCTGCTGGGCGAGTCGACCTCGGCGACGGCGGCGTTCTGGCGGGGCGAGGCCCTGGCGGCGCTGGCCGACGACGACAAGGCGATACCGCCCGTCGGCGCGCTGGCGTTGCGCATCGTCGCGATGCTGGAGCCGGACGACCGCGATCTGCCGCGGCTGCAAGCACCGTCGGGCGAGCTGCGCGCAGGGCTGCGGCGGCTGAAGGAAGGGCGCGACGCGCTGGAGGCGGGACAGATGGAGGCGGCGGTTCGCGCGGCGCGCGCGGCGATGACGACGCCGGAGCTCGCCGAGCTGGGCGCGGCGCAGGCGTTTCTGGCCGAGGCGCTGAACGCCGCGCGCGATCCGGGCGCGGTGGCGGCCGCGAAGCGCGCGACGGAGATCAACCCGACGCTTGTCGACGGCTGGCGCGAGCTGGGCGATGCGCAGCTGGAGGCGGGCGGGCTGAAGGAGGCCGAGGCGGCGTTTCGCCGCGTGGTCGCGATGGACACGACCTACGGTCTCGGCTACGCGAAGCTGGCCCAGGTGCTGCTGGAGCAGGCGCGCACCCTGGAAGCGCTGGAAGCGATCGGTGAGGCGGCGCGTCGGGGCGGCGATCCCTTCTTCATCGCGGCGATTCGCGGCGACATCTACGCCGAGATGGAGCGCCATCC
>DATMZL010000793.1:0-14893 GCA_035607075.1 Polyangia bacterium | reverse complement strand
GGACGCGCGGTCGGCCTGCAGTTCCACCCCGAGCTCGAACGCGTAACGATCGCGGCGTGGGTGCGCGAGGACGCGGAGTACGTGCAGGGCGCGCTCGGCCCCGAAGGCGGCACGCGCATCCTCGCCGACACCGAGCGCCACTACGCGGCCGCGCGTCCGATCTGGGATCGCCTGCTCGGCAACATTTTCTCGCTCATGCAATAGTAGGCGCACCGTGGCGGCTCCCAGCACCTTCTCGATCGGTCTCGTGCAGATGCACTGCTCGCCCGATCCCGACGACAACCTCCAGCGCGCGCGCGCCCGCGTCGTCGAAGCCGCCGACCGCGGCGCCAAGCTGATCTGCCTGCCCGAGCTGTTCCGCAGCCAGTACTTCTGCCAGGCAGAGGATCACGCGAACTTCGATCTCGCGGAGCCGATCCCGGGGCCATCGACCGAAGCGCTCGCGGAGACCGCGCGCCAAAAGCGCGTCGTGATCATCGCGTCGCTGTTCGAACGGCGCGCGGCCGGCGTCTACCACAACACGGCGGTGATCATCGACGCGGACGGCAAGCTGCTGGGCAGCTACCGCAAGATGCACATCCCGGACGATCCGCTCTACTACGAGAAGTTCTATTTCACGCCCGGCGATCTCGGCTTCCGCGCCTTCGACACCGCGTGCGGCCGCGTCGGCACGCTTGTCTGCTGGGACCAGTGGTACCCGGAAGGGGCGCGCCTGACCGCGCTGGCGGGCGCGGACGTGCTGTTCTACCCGACCGCGATCGGCTGGCACCCGTCGGAGAAGGCCGAATATGGCGCCGGCCAGGCCTCCGCCTGGCAGACGATCCAGCGGGCGCACGCGATCGCCAACGGCGTCTACGTCGCCGCCGTGAACCGCGTCGGCCACGAGAAGCCGGCCGGCGTCTCGGGCGAAGGCCTCGAGTTCTGGGGCGGCAGCTTCGTCGCCGATCCGTTCGGCCAGGTCGTCGCCGAGGCGTCGCGCGACAAGGAAGAGACGCTGATCGTCACCGTCGATCGCAAGCACCAGGAGACCGTCCGCCGCAACTGGCCGTTCCTGCGCGATCGCCGCATCGACGCTTACGGCCAGATCACCCGGCGCTTCATCGACGAATGAAGCGCCGGCGCCGGAAACCTCCCGCGGGCGGCGCCCCCGAACCCCCGCCCGCCGCGCTCGGCTTCCGCATGCCGGCGGAGTGGGAACCGCACGACGCGACCTGGATCGCGTGGCCGCACGAGGCGCGCGACTGGCCGGGCAAGCTGCCCGCGATCGACTGGGTCTACGGCGAGGTGGTCCGCCAGCTGTCCGTCGGCGAGCGCGTGCGGATCCTCGTGCACAACGCCGCCGTCGAGGCGCGCGCGCGCGCCATCGTGAAGCGCGTCGGTGTCGACCGGAAGCGGGTCGACTTTTTCCGCGCGCCGACCGACCGCAGCTGGACGCGCGACTACTGCCCGATCTACGTGACCAACCGCGACGGCGAGGTGGCGATCACCAACTGGCGCTTCACGGGCTGGGCGAAGTACACGAACCACAAGCGCGACGACGCGGTCAACGACCGCATCGCCCACAAAGACCGTGCGCGCCAGTGGCAACCGAGCGCGACCATCGGCCGGCGCGCCGCGCGCGTCGTGCTGGAAGGCGGCGCCATCGACGTCAACGGCACCGGCACGCTGCTCGCGACCGAGGAGTGCCTGCTCGACGAGAAGGTGCAGGTGCGCAACCGGGGTCTCGGGCGCGAGGCGCTGGAGAACGTGCTCGGGGCATACCTGGGCGTGCGCAAGGTCCTCTGGCTGGGGCGCGGGATCTCCGGCGACGACACGCACGGACACATCGACGACCTCGCGCGCTTCGTCGACGAGACGACCGTCGTCGTCGCGCAGGCGAGCGATCCCGACGACGCCGACTACCAGCCCCTGCGCGAGAACCGCGCGCGCCTCGAGGGTATGACCACAGCCGACGGGCGGCCGCTGCGCGTGCTGTCGCTGCCGATGCCGCAGCCGCTTTATCTCGACGGCATCCGCCTGCCCGCCAGCTACGCGAACTTCTACATCGGCAACGAGGCCGTCATCGTGCCGACCTTCAACGATCCGAACGATCGCGCGGCGCTGCAGATGCTGGCCGGGCTGTTCCCGACCCGGCGCGTGGTCGGCATCCACGCCGTCGACCTCGTGTGGGGCTTCGGCACGCTCCACTGCATGACCCAGCAGCAACCCCAGGCGTCACCACGAGCGCGTAAAGATTGACCGCGGAGGAATTCTTCGCCGAGGCCTTCTTCGCATCGCTGGAAGCCGACTACGGCCAGTCGGCGCCGCGGACGCCGCCCGCCAGCGCCGTGATGAGCGATCTGTGGGGCGTCGCGCTGCCTCCGTCGCTGGCGCGGTTCGTCGATTACCTCGCCGGCACCACGAAAGAGATCGTGCGCCGGCCCTTCTTCGCGTCCGCCGCCGACGCGGATTGGTTGCCGCCTGTCGACGACGCTTGCCGTTTCATGCTCGCCGAGTGGTTTCGGCGGGCCGGGATGCTGACCACGACGATCCCGATCGGCTGCACCGGCGACGGCGACATCTGGCTGTTCGAAGTCAGCCGCGAGCGGACACGTGTGGCCCTGCTCGATCACGACACGATGGCGATGACGGTCGTCGCCGATTCGATCGAATCGTTCGCGCTGCTCGTCTCGCTGTTGCAAACGGGCGGCGACTGGTCACCGCTCGCCGGGCGGGTGCGCCGTCACGACGCGTTCGAGCTCCCCGACGATCTCGTCGAGCTGCCGCCCGAGGCCGGCGCAGACCTCGCAGCACGCGCCGACGACGTCGACGAGCTGCTCGGTTGCCTGTGGTACGGGCACGAACCGAACGCGCGCCCGCCCGTCGACCGCTGCGACGCGGCGTCCATGATCGAGCAGATGCTGCGCGCATTCCTGCGCGGCGAGGATCCGCTTCCGGCCGGGGCCGTCGACGTGTTCAACCATCCCGCTCGCCTCGTCCGGTCCACGGCGCGGTTCCTCGAGGATCACAAGGCGGTGACCGATCGTACGCAGCGCTGGCAGCTGCTCGATACGGACTGAACGGCCCTGACTACTCGGCCGCGGCCATCCGCGCGATGCGCTTGCGGCGGCGCCACAGCTTGATGACGACGATCGCCGCGACGATCACGATCGCGGCCAGGATGCCGTGCTCGGCGTTCCGCGCGTACTTGATGACGTTGTCGATCTGCTCGCCGAAGAAATACGCGACGTAGACCAGCACGGGGACCGACAGAGCCGCCGCGGCGAAGTCGTAGATGAAGAACGTCGCCGCCCGCACATGCAGCGTCCCGGCGGTGAAGAAGATCGTGAAACGCAGCCCGGGCGTGAACCGCCCGACAAGCACGACCTTGCTGCCGAACTTGCGGAAGTAAGCGCGCGTGCGGAGCTGGCGCTTGGGCGTGAAGTAGCGCTGCGCGAGCTTGCTCGCCAGCACGCGCCGGCCGTACCGGCGCCCGAAGAAGAACGCGATCGTGTCGCCGCCCAGCACCGCCGCGAAGCAGACCGCGAACGCGATGTTGACGTTGATGGCGGGATTCATTCCGTGCTTGCCCCGCCACGACAGGTATCCGGCGGCGATCAGTGAAATGTCCTCCGGGATCGGCAGGCCGAAACCACACAGCAGCAGGATCGTGAACAGCCCCAGGTACGCCCCAGGGGCCGTCATGTTCACGAAGAGGGCAATGATTCGCTGCACGCGGAGCTGCCTGCGGGCCGGGACCTTTCAAATATCACAACCCCGGTCGCGCGTTGACAACGAGGCTCGTGGAACGTACGGTTTTCCCCGACGAGGGGGTCCCCAATGTCCAGGCACGGTCACAACTTGCGCGCCGCGCGCCCCTCGGGGGCGAGCCTTCCGGCGCTGGCGCTGTTCGCACTCACCGTCGCCTTCTTGGGCACGGGCTGCCCGGACAAGTATCCGTCGTGCGAGACCGACAAGGACTGCAAGCCCAAAGAATTCTGCGTCGCCAACAAGTGTCAGCAGTGCCGCGATTCGAACGACTGCCCCGCCGGCCAGGCGTGCAAGACAGGCAAGTGCGAACCGGTCCCCGGCTACTGCCGCAGCAAGGCCGACTGCCCCGCGAACCAGGAATGCATCGCCAGCAAGTGCAAGGCGTGCGCGAACGACAAGGAATGCCCGGGCGGCCAGCACTGCGTGAAGGGCGCCTGCACCGCGAAGAAGCCGTGCAAGAGCGACAACGACTGCCCGCAGGACGAGGACTGCATCAACGGGTTCTGCACGAAGGAGAAGGCGCCGCCGCCCCCGAGCACGCAATGCACGCTGGACGCGGTGTTCTTCGACTTCAACGAGTCCGCGCTGACCACCGAAGCGACCGCCGTGCTCGCGCGCGACGCGGAGTGCATCAGGAAGGTCAACCGCCCCGTGCAGCTGATCGGCCACACCGACCCGCGTGGCACGCAGGAGTACAACCTGGCGCTGTCCGAGCGGCGCGCGCAGTCCGTGCGCGACCACCTCGGCCGCCTGGGCGTCGACGGGACGCAGCTGACCGTGCTGCCGCGTGGGTCGCTGGACGCGAAAGGGACGGATGAACCGAGCTGGGCCCAGGATCGCCGTGTCGATTTCGCCTGGAAGTAACCGCATGCGCAGCGCCGTGGGCGCCTTCGTGCTGGCCGCCTTTGTGGGCGGCGCGGGCGGACCGGCGTGCATGACGACGTCGGAGGGCGAGAAGATGCGCGCCGACATCACCAGCTTGAAGGCCAAGCTGGACGAGATCGAGAAGCGCGACAAGGACTACAAGGAGCAGGTGGTCCGGCTGCGGACGGTGCTCGATCAGGCGACCAAGCTGCTGACGCGCAACTCGGCCGACGTCGGCGCCAAGGCGGCGAAGGCGGAGCAGGACATCGCGATGCTGCAGGGCCGCATCGAGGAGCTGTCCCACACGATGGAGCAGCAGAACCGGCAGGCGGTCGACGAGCGCAACCGCCTGGAGACGCGGCTGGCGGCGCTGGAGCAGACGCAGAACAAGATCGTCGACAAGGTCGCGCCCACGATGCCCGACGACAAGGAGCAGCTGTGGCAGCAAGCGGCCCAGCGCCTCGCGTCCGGGCAGCGCGACGACGGGCGGCGGTTCTATCGCGTGTTCATCCAGCGCTTTCCGGCCGACCCGCGCGCGGCGCAGGCCTACCTGGCGATCGGCATGTCGTTCATCCAGGAGAGCAAGTACCCGAACGCGGCGGCCGAATTCCAGAAGGTGCTGACCGTCTACCCGTCGGCGCCCGAGGTGCCGGAGGCGATGTGGCAGCTGTCGCTCGCGTTCGTGCAGCTTCACTTCTGCACCGACGCGCGCGCGCTGCTCGGCGACCTCATCAAGCGCTACCCGAAGTCGCCCCGCGCCAACGACGCGAAGGCCCAGCTCAAGACGATCGCCAAGCTCCCCAAGGCGAGCTGCACGAGCTAGTCGCCCCGACCGACGCGTTAGCAGCCAACCCGAGGCCGACAAGCCGGCCCGATGGCGAAGCCGGGCCGAGAACCGGAGCGGAGTTTACTTGGCGTAAATGAGCGCCGGAAGCGCAGGCCCGGCGCAGCCAGCGGGTCGGATCGTCGGCCGACCGCTAGCCCGGGATGCAGCGGAACGTGACGGTGATGTTGGTCGTCGTGCCGGCCTTGACGGCGTCGCAGCGCGGGCCGAAGACCTCGATCGCCGTGTGGGCGGCGTTGCTGTAATCCCACCCGTCGGTGTGGGTCGGGTCGCGTTGGATCGGCATGTTGTCGCCGAAAACGTCGATGAGCTCGTTGCTCGTCATGTTGTTGGGCGCGGTCCCGATGTTGAACTGGCAGCTCCCGACCCGGCCCAGGATCGTCTGCAGCGTCGCCACCAGCGAGGCGGTGTCCGTCACCTGGTAGAACGACGTCGCGCCGCCTGTCTGGGGCACGCCGCCGTTGATCGCCATCTCGTTCAGCGTCGTGGCGCCCATCGTGTCGCCGATGCCGACGACGAACGTCTTGAAGCCCATGTTGAGGGCGGCAGTCACCGCCGCCTTGGCGCCGTCGGAGTCTGGGTCGTTCATCTGGCTGGCGGGCACGTCCGGGTTGCAGGTCGGTTCGCCGTCGGTCGCGAGCAGGAGGTACTTCGGATTCGTGTCGGTCAGCGTCGCCATGTAAGCGGCAGCGGCGTTCATGCCATTGCGCGTGGGCGTCGGGCTGCCGGTCCGGGTGGCCGCGATGCGCGTCATGATCATCGCCCCGCTGCCCGGCCCGACCGGGACGTCGGGCGTCGCGTTCACCGCGCAGGTGTTGTTGCTGCCGAAGAACTTCAGGCCCCAGTTGACCATCGTGTCGGTCATGGGAACGACCATGTTCAGCGCGTTCGTCACCTGGTTCCAGCGCGAGTTCGCGCCGCAATTCATCCGGCACATGGCAGGGGCATCCCATTCCATCGACCCCGAGCGGTCGAGCAAGATCAGGATGTCGGGGGGCACCGCCGACGCCCCCTGGTTGACCGCGGCGCAGTTCATGTCGGGGCTCGATTGGCCGTGCGCGTCGTCGTGCGCCGATGCGTCGATCATGAGAACGGGCATGCCCCCCGTACCGGTCGTGCCCGCGAAGCCGGTCGAACCCGCGTCGGTTACCGGCGTGCCGCCGGTCCCGGCCGCCCCGGTGGCGCCCACCTGCGCTCCATGAAACTGGCATCCGCCAAGCGCGACCGCCAGGACGGCCGCCGCGAGATATGACTTCGTCGAACGCGCCATCGGAAACCTCCTTTCCTAATTGTCCGCGGGTGAGACAATCTGCTGACCACGCCGACAGAAAACGTTTGCCGATAACTGGCCAGAAACGTGAGCCACGCGCAGCGGCAGCGGGCCCGCTTCAAGCCGGGCCGCTATCGGCGCCCGGGGCCAGCGATCAGCGCGAATCCGAGGTTACGGAGAGTGGCTAATCGAAGTCGAAGTGCGCCTTGAAGCGCGCGCAGGATGGGCATCGAAAGACATAGACGCCCGTGTCGCCGCCGTCGACGAGGTCCCAGAGATCTTCGCTGGCCTCGAGCACGACCGTCTCGAAGAACTTTTCGCCGTCGCCGTCGGGCGCGTGGTCGAGGAAATCCTGCTGGCCCCAGGGGCCGATGTACACCATCGGCTGGCGGCAACAGAACAGCCAATTCTCGCCCTGGATCGTGATGTAAGTGGGCGTGCGCAGCAGCTCGAACATCATCGCTTGCGGCAACCGCGCCCCGATCCAGTCGGAGTCGGGCTGCGGGACCATCTCGAAGTCCGGATGGTCCAGTCCCGGAACGCCCAGCGTGACGCCCGCGAGCGCCTCGTCCGACGAAATCATGCCCAGCTCCGTGTCCTTGGTGAGCGCGGCTCGCCCCGCGCGCAGGCACGCGTAGCACGCGTTGGCGCCGGGCGGCGCGTCCTCGTCGTCGTCCAGCCTGAAACGCACCGTCGCCTCGCGCGCGCAGGTGCCGCACGTCCCGGCGCCGATGTACTCCGACGCCTCCTCCACGGGCGCTTCGAACAGCGGGAAAGGCGCGCCGAGATCGGAAAAGTGCGTCGTCATCGCGTTCCTCACGCGCGCGCGAACGCGGCGGCGACGGCGCGGCCGGCGGCGGTCGGATCGGGCGCAGCGTCGATTGCGGCGATGATCGCGGCCGCGGACGCGCCCGCGCGCGCGACGGCCGGAACCGCGTCCAGCGCAATGCCGCCGATCGCCACGACCGGGACGTTCACCCGGCGGCAGACGTCGGCGAGCGCCTCGAGGCCGACGATCGGATCGGCGTTCTCTTTGCTGCGCGTGCCGAACACCGGCCCGAAGCCGATGTAGTCGGCGCCTGCGCCGGCGGCCGCGATCGCTTGCTCCGCGTTGTGCGTCGAGAAACCGATGCTCAGATCGGGCCGGCCCGCGAGCGCGCGGACGCGCTGCGCGTCGGCGAGCGGCAGGTCGTCTTGCCCCAGGTGAACGACGTCGGCGCCGACGGCCAGCGCGACGTCCAGCCGATCGTTGACGCAAAACGGGACGCCGGCGGCGCGGCAGAGCGACAACAGCGCGCGCGACGCGGCCTCCAGCGTCCGCGCGCCCGCGGCCTTCGCGCGCAGCTGCAAGCAGCACGGTCCTGCCGCCAGCAGCTTCCGCGCGCGGGCTTCCAGCGCGGCGGCGTCCGCGCCAATGTGGCCAATGTGGATTGACGCCGGTGTCGCGTCCAGGATCGCGTAGAAGCCCCGCATCGGCATCGGAATGCGCGCAACTATAGCGGAACTACGAGCAGCTCCACCTCGTGCCGTCGCAGAAGCAGAGACCGGCCGGGTAGCTGCAATTCGCAGCGAGCGAGCAGGCGGAGCCGTTCGCGGGAACGTCGATGGGACAGACCTCGCAGCGCCAGAGGCCGTCGGCGCACTCGCAAAGCCGATCGCCGTACCTGCACCCGGAGGAGTTCTCGCCCGCCGGGCCCAGGCACAGGGTCTCTTCGTCAGGCATCACCGCCGGACAGGTGCACTGCGCGCTGCCGAAGACGTCGCCGCACGTGCAGAACTGATCCTGCGCCGGGAATTCGCACGTGTAGGTCGCCGGCCAGGCGCAGTCCACCGGAAAAATGCCGGGCCTCGCCTGGTCGCACTGCGGGGCGCTGCAATACCAGGTATTGCCGTCGCACACGCAATCGTCCTTGCCGTAGTGGCATTCGTATGGCGCGTTGGCCGCGCATCGCTGATCGGTGGTGGGCTCCGCGACCGGACAGACAGCGCACGCCCAGGAGTCTCCGACGATCCAGTCGTTGCAGGAGCAGGTCACGCTGCCGTAGGTGCAGTTCATCAATGCGCCGGCCGGAAGGGATTCGCAGCTGTCGGTGGGCCGCGGCTGCGTCGCCGGGCAGGGCGTGCATCGCCACGCGCCGTCGTTGCAGTCGCAGGTCTGGCCTGAGTACTCGCACGCGAGCGTCTCGGTCGTGCAGGCGCCGCTCGGCGGCGTCAGCGGGCAGGGCACGAGGTCAGCTTCGCGGACGCCACCCGTGCCGCCGCGTCCACCGCCCGCCGCGCCCCCGCGCGCGCCGCCGCTGGTGCCTGCCACGCCGGCCGTTCCGCTGGTGCCGCCGCCGGCCGTTCCGCTGGTGCCGCCGCCACCTCGACCGCCGCTTGCCGTGCCGGCGCCGCCCCCGCTTCCGGCCATGCTCGTGCCGCCGGTCGCTGCCCCGCCGCCTACGCCCGTCGCGGAGCCACCCACGCCGCCGTTGCCGATCCCGCCGTTGCCACCGCGCGCAGCGCCGCCGGTTCCCGCCGGCGGGCCGCCTCCGCCGCCGTTCGCGTCGGCGCCCGCATCACTCGAGATCGGGCGCTTGCCGCCGCACCCCGTCCATAAGACGACGGCGATCAGCGAGACCAGCAGGTGTGGCGTTCCCCGCAGCACGATCGAAAGTGACCGCGGGCTCGACATCGCGGCTCACCCATTCGCGTGTCGCCCGTTCCTACGCTACGAACAGGTCCAGGCCGTTCCGTCGCAGTAGCAGAAGCCGGCGGGGTAGCTGCAATTCGCCACGAACGGACACGACGTGGCGTTGACCGGCATGGCGACCGGACAAACGCTGCAGGTCCAGCGATTCTGGATGCAGTCGCACACCCGGTCGCCATACGTGCAGTCGGCGAACTCCGGTCCGACGGGTCCGACACAAGCGTTGCCCTCGACCGGTCTCGCCGTCGGGCACGAGCAGTGTGGCCCACCGTTGCGGTCGCCGCACATGCAGGTCTGGCCCTCGTCCGGGTACTGGCAGGTGAAGTGCGCCAGCGACAAGCAGATGGGCGTGTAGAACATCGGCGTCGGATCGATGCACTCGGGGTCGCTGCACACCCAGGTGGTTCCGTCGCAGAGGCAGTTGGCACCGCCGTAGCGGCATTCGAACACCGAGTTGGTGGCGCAGCGACTGCCGTCGCTCGGCCGCTGGGCGGGACAGACGCCGCAGCTCCAGCCCGTCCCGACAATCGAATCGTTGCACGTGCACGTCACGGCGCCGTACGTGCAGCTCATCGTCGCCAGGTTTGGCAGCTGTTCGCACGGATCCGACGGCCGCGGCTGCGTCGCGGGGCAGGCCGTGCAGCTCCAGGTGCCTTTCTCGCAAGCGCAGGTCTGGTTCGCATAGGGGCAGGCGAGGTACTCCGTGGCGCACGGCCCGCTTGGTGGCGACGGGGGGCAAGGCACGACGGTGGGCACGCCCGGATCGCCGCCGCCGCGTCCACCGAGGCTGCTGGTACCGCCGCGTCCGCCGCCTCCGGTCGGATCGCCTACTGTTCCGGCACTTCCGCCGAACCCGCCTGTCGCGCCCGAGCCGCCGATCCCGCCGCCCGAGCCACCCCGCGCGTCGCCGCCCGCGCCGCTGTCGCCGCCTCGTCCACCGGTGGCTGTGCCACCGCGCCCGCCAGCCGCAACGCCGCCCGTCCCGCCTGTTGCGCCGCCCGCGCCTCCTAACGTCCCTGCGCTTCCGCCGCGGCCCGCGCCACCCACCGCGCCGCCCGTCCCGGCCGCCGCGCCACCCCCGCGTCCGCCGGTCGCGGTACCAGCACCGCCGCCGGTCCCGGCCGCGCTCGTGCCGCCTGTCGGCGTCCCGCCTCCGCCGCCCCGCCCCGCGAGCGCCGTGCCCGCGCCGCCCCCGCCGCCTCCCGTCGCGCCCACGCCCGTCGCAGAGCCCGCGGCACCGCCGCTTCCGCCGTTGCCGGCGCCGCCGCTTCCGCCCCGCGCGGCGCCGCCCGTGCCGGCCGGCGCGCCGCTGCCGCCGTTCGCGTCGCGCGCGTCGGTGCCCGCATCACTGGTGATCGGGCGTTTGCCACCGCACCCCGTCCATACGACGAAGGCGAGCAAGCACAAGGAAACGATCAGGCGTGGCGTTCGCGGCACGATCGTAAGTGATGATGAACCCGACCAGACGGCTCACCCATTCGGGTGTCGCCCGTTCCAGGAATCGCTACACTATATCGCTTTGCCCACCCCGTTCCGCCTGACCTCCGACCTCAAGCCGATGGGCGATCAGCCGCGCGCCATCGACGAGCTCTGCGCGGGCGTCGGCCGCGGCGATCCGGCGCAGGTTCTGCTCGGCATCACCGGCAGCGGCAAGACGTTCACGATGGCGCAGGTCGTCCAGAAGATTCAGCGCCCGACGCTGGTGATCGCGCACAACAAGACGTTGGCCCACCAGCTGTGGATGGAGTTCAAGACGCTGTTCCCCGACAACGCCATCCACTACTTCGTCAGCTACTACGACTACTACCAGCCCGAGGCCTACGTCCCCTCGACGGACACGTACATCGAGAAGGATTCGCTCATCAACGAAGAGATCGATCGCATGCGCCACGCAGCGACGTACGCGCTGCTCACGCGGCGTGATTCGCTGATCGTCGCGTCGGTGTCGTGCATCTACGGCATCGGCGCCGCCGAGGCGTACCTGGGCATGAAGCTGGACCTCGCCAAGGGCGTCGAGGTCCGCCGCGACGCCGTGCTGCGCCGCCTCGTCGAGATCCAGTACGAGCGCAACGACGTCGACTTCGCGCGCGGAACGTTCCGCGTGCGCGGCGACACCGTCGAGATCTTCCCGGCCTACGAGCGCGAGAAGGCGATCCGGATCGAATGGTTCGGCGACGAGATCGAGATGATCTCCGAGGTCGACCCGCTGCGCGGCAAGGTCCTGCGCAAGATCGACGAGGTCTCGATCTTCCCGGGGTCGCACTACGTGACGCCCGCCGATCGGCTGACGCGCGCGATGACGGGCATCAAGGACGAGCTGCGCGGCCGCCTCGCCGAGCTGAAGGCGGGCAACAAGCTGGTCGAGGAGCAGCGGCTGCAGCAGCGGACGCTCTACGACCTGGAAATGCTGGAGCAGATGGGCCGCTGCAAGGGGATCGAGAACTACTCGCGCCATCTGTCGGGGCGCGCGCCGGGCGAGCCGCCGCCGACGCTGCTCGACTACTTCCCCAAGGACTATCTGCTGTTCGTCGACGAGTCGCACCAGACGGTTCCGCAGATCGCGGCGATGTTCAAGGGCGACCGGTCGCGCAAGGAGACGCTTGTCGAGTTCGGCTTCCGCCTGCCGTCGGCGCTGGACAACCGGCCGCTGCGCTTCGACGAGTGGGAGTCGCGCACCGGCCAGAAGATCTTCGTGTCGGCCACGCCGGCCGAGTACGAGCTGCAGCTGGGCGAAGGCGTGGTCGTCGAGCAGATCATCCGCCCGACGGGGCTGCTCGATCCCGAGATCGAGGTGCGCCCGGTCGGCAGCCAGGTGGACGACCTGCTGGCCGAGATCCGCGAGCGCGTGAAGATGGGCGATCGCGTGCTTGTCACGACGCTGACCAAGCGCATGGCCGAGGATCTGACCGAGTACTACAGCGAGCTGGGCGTGCGCGTCCGCTACCTGCACTCGGACATCGACACGCTGGAGCGGATCGAGATCCTGCGCGACCTGCGCCTGGGCGAGTACGACGTGCTGGTGGGCATCAACCTCTTGCGCGAGGGGCTGGACCTGCCCGAGGTGTCGCTTGTCGCGATCCTCGACGCCGACAAGGAAGGTTTCCTGCGCGCCGAGCGCTCGCTGATCCAGACCATCGACCGCGCCGCGCGCAACGTGCGCGGCAAGGTGATCATGTACGCCGACCGCGAGACCGATTCGATGAAGAAGGCGATCGGCGAGACGAGCCGGCGCCGGGCCGCTCAGGAAGAGTTCAACCGCGCGCACGGCATCACGCCCAGGACGATCGAGAAGGCGATCCACGACCTCCAGGGCAGCGCCCAGGACGACTACGTCGACGTCACCAGACCCGCAAAGAAAGCCAAGGAGGCCGACATCCCGCTGGAGGAGCTGCCCCAGATCATCTCGGCGATGCGGCGCGAGATGTTCGACCTCAGCGAGGCGCTGGAATTCGAGAAGGCGGCGGCCCTCCGCGACCGGATCAAGGAGCTCGAGGAGATCCGTCTGTCGATGGGCAGCCGCTGAGCGCGGGGCCCGTGCGAGGGTCACGCACGCTTGCGGTACAGCAACCGCCACACGCGCACACCCTCGCCCTCGCATTGCCTCTCGCGGCGCGACTTGGCCTCGTACGGGCTCTCGCGCAGGAACGTCCAGCCGCCCGCCACATTGACGAACGCGTCGTCGGCCTCCAGGGCCGCCATCGCGTCCAGCGCGAGCGCGAAGATGTCGGTCTGGACGTAGAGCTCGCCGCCCGCGGCCAGCGCGCGGCCGATCGCCGCGATCAGCCCCGGCCCGATCACCCGCCGCTTGTGCTGCCGGCTCTTGAACCACGGGTCGGGAAAGTTCAGGAAGAACCGGCGCACGCTCCCGTCGGCGAACAGGCGGCCCATGTCGACGGAGATGTTGGCGAACACGCTGCGCACGTTCGCAGGCCCGCCCGCTGCGCACGCCGTGTTCACCGCCTCGACGAGCTCGCGCCGTATCTCGACGCCCACGAACGACGTGTCCGCGTCCAGACGCGCCCGGTCGATGAGGAAGTGCGCCTCCGCCGCGCCCAGCTCGACCTCCAGGACGCGACCCGGCGCGACCTCGACGCGCGGGACGTCCGCGATGTCGAGCAGATCTGACTTCAGCGGGTTGACGTGCTGGCGGATCCGCACGTCAACCTCCTCCGTCCGCGATCCGCGAGCTCTCGGCGTCGAGCTGACGCACCACCGCGCCCGGTGCCGTCGCCGCCTGCGCACCGGCCAGCGCCGCGTCGATGAGATCGGTCGGAATGCGGATCTCGCTCGCGACGACCTCGGTCCTGACTTCGTAGGTGCGGAACAGCGCCGCCAGCTTGCGAATCACGTCGTACCCGTCGACGCCGCCGGCACGCCCGACTGGCGACGCCACGGTGACAGCGCCGGCGCGTGCCGCCGCCAGCGCCAGCGCCGCGCTGGCGCACGGCCCGACGCCCGTGCGAATCCGCTCGCCCGCGCAGGCGCGTACGACCTCGATCCCCGCCTCGGTGCCGGGCAGCGTCGCGACCACGCCGTCGGACGTGCCCGCCCACTCGCGCACCTCGCGCAGCATGCCGTCCCGATCGCCCGCCGTCACCGCAACGTAGACCGGGCCGTTCGCTGCCCCCGCGATCGCGCGCAGCAGGTCGGCAGGCGCGCGTCCGGCCCGACCGGCCGCCTCCGCCACCAGCGCCGCGCTGGTCGTGACGCCGCGCGTGCCTTTCGCGGCGACGCACGCCGCGATCTCTGCCGGGTCGGCGCTGTCCACGAAGAGCTTCACGACGGCCGAAAAAATTAACACGGTCCTCGGCGGGCCGTCACCCCGTCACGCGTCAACTGCCAGCGGGCGCGGGGACGTCAGATCGTGATCTTCCCGGTGCGGTCGAGATGATTGACGTAAAGCTGCTGAACGATGCCGAACAGGTAGCTGGTCAGCATGTAGACCGCCAGCCCCGACGGCAGGAACAGCGAGAAGCCGGTGAACATGATCGGCATCATCACCGACATCATCGCCTGCTGCTGCGGATCCGCGCCCGCCGGCGACATCTTCATCTGCCCGAACATCACGCCGCCCATCAGCAGGGGCGTGATGTAGTACGGGTCCCTCGCGGTCAGATCGTGCAGGTGAAAAACGAACGGCGCGCGGTACAGCTCGACGGCGTAGTTCAGCGTCGAGTAAAGCGCGATCCAGATCGGCATCTGGATCAAGCTCGGCAGGCAGCCGCCGAACGGTGAGACGCCGTGCGCCTTGTACAGGTTCATGGTCTCGACCGACTGGCGCTGGCGATCGTTCTCGTACTTCTTGCGGATGGCCGCCATCTTCGGCCCCAGCTTCTGCATCTTCTTCGCCGACACCAGCGATCGCTGAGCGGGATAGAAGGTCACCAGCCGGATGAAGATCGTCAGCAGGATGATCGCCAGGCCCCAGTTGTTGACGAAGCGGTGGAAGAACTTCATCAGCCACAACAGCGGGCCC
>DATMZL010001218.1:0-5022 GCA_035607075.1 Polyangia bacterium | reverse complement strand
GGTGCGACACGGGCCGGGCACGCAGCCGCCCGCGATGCAGAGGTGGCCGGCGCCGTAGGCGGACGCGCAGGTCGCGTCGTCGTTACAGGGCACACACGTGTTGGCGACGCAGATCTTGCCGCCGCTGCAATCGCCCGCAGTGTGGCAGTTGCCGGAGATGCACGCGCCGTTCACGCACACGTGATCAGGACCGTACGCGGACAAGCACGCGTTGTCCGTCGTGCACGAGCTGCAGCTGTTGGCGATGCACAGCTGGCCCGCGGCGCAGTCGGTCGCGACGTGGCAGTCGCCCGTCACGCAAGCGCCGTTCACGCAGACCTTACCCTCGCCGCAGCTCGCGTCGTTGGGGCACGGCCCACAGGTGTTCGCATTGCAGGTCTGGCCGTTCGTGCAGTCCGAGTTGCTCTTGCAGTTGCCGCCGATGCAGCTGCCGCCGACGCAGATGTGATTGGCGCCGAACTCGGTGACACACGCAGCGTCGCTGCTGCAGTTGCCGCAGGTCTGCGTGGTGATGTCGCAGATCTTTCCGTTCGCGCAGCTTCCGACCGCGGTGCACATCGATCCGCCCGCCCCGCCGGTGCCACCGGTGCTCCCGCCCATACCGCCGCCCGTGCCCGCGCTGCCGCCCGTACCGGCGCTGCCACCGGTGCCCGCGCTGCCGCCTGTGCCGCCGATACCCGCGGAGCCGCCGCCGCCGCCCGTGCCGCCGTTGCCACCCGAGCCTCCAATGACACTGCCGCCCGAACCGCCGCTACCACCCGAGCCTCCGATGCTGCCGGCCACGCCTCCCGTTCCCTCGTCTCCCGCCGCACCGCCGGCGCCCGCGCTGCCGCCACCGCCCGCCGATCCACCCTCGCCCGTCACACCGCCTGTACCCGTCGTTTTCGTCTGTTTGGGCCAGTCGTCGCCGCACCCGACCGCTACGAAGAACGAGAGGAAGACTGTGCCGAGGGTGAGTCGCTTCGCGGAACGCATCAGGAGTCCGCGTTCGACAGATTTTTGCGCGAACTTGACCTCGAGCGTCAGTCCGCTCGGCGGCGGCGATCGCGGGCCGGCCTAGCCGACCCTGCGGAGCGCGACTAGCTCTCGAGCTTCCGGCGCTTCCAGCCGCGCGGCGGGCGCTTCTCGGACGCGTTGGAATTCGGCGGCGACTTGTCGACCCAGCGATAGCTGGGCGGCGACCGTACGTCGATGTGAACGAATTGGCTGACCGGGTAATAGCCGATCCCCATCCCGCCCCGGTCCAGCGTCTCCGCGAACGCCCGGATCTGCTTGGCCGAGACACCCTCGATCCGGATGTCCATCGCGCGGCCCTTGAAGTGGTTGCTCGTCTGCTTGCGCTGGTTGCGGTAGCCCGACACGATCTGCAGCGGCTTGCTGCCGAAGTGATCGTAGATCGTCGACATCCACGTCAGCAGCTGGATATCGATCGGCTTCTCGTCGTCGGTGCGCCGGCAGCGCAGCACGACGTTCAGCTCCTCGAGGGCGTCGAGGCTGTACGAGCCGTCCGCGTTGTAGATGTTCACCTTCGCGTGATCGGTCGGATTCGCGAGGCTTACGATCGCGAGGTTACCGGACGGACGGGGCAACGGATCGCTGCGCAGCGCGCTCTCGGGGACAACGCGTCCGGCGAACTTCCCGCCTTTGCGCCGCGACTTTCCGCGGCGCTTGCGCGCGCGCTTGCTCGACGCGCCGTCCTCGCTCGTCGCGTCGCCCGCCGACGCCGGGGACTCGCCCGCTTCGGCCGCCGCCGCGGCACCCGCTGCGTCATCGTCGTCAGCGAGCGCCGGATGCACCACGGACGTCGCGAGAAGGAACGCCGCCCCCAATGCCGCTCGGCGTAACATCAGAAGCATGAGCGTGTCGTACGGGGACCGTGCTGGTCAACCAAAAACCACCCACGGCAAATTCTTATTCTGATGGAGATGCGCGCGCACATTGCCCCACCACGCCGCGGGAGTTGCGCAACACGCGCTGTCCGCGGACCGAACCGGACCTACGATTTTCGAGCCTACGGGCCCGCGACGTGACTCTGGACGTGAACCAGGTCGATGCCCAGTCGCTCCGCGACGCTGAAGATGCGCTCGTCCCGATAGAACTCGCCGTAGACGATGCGCCGGATGCCCGCGTTCGCGATCTGCTTGAAGCAATTCCAGCAGGGGCTCGCGGTCACGTAGATCGTCGCGCCGTCGATCATGACGCCGTTCTTCGCCGCCTGGATGATCGCGTTCGCCTCTGCGTGGATCGTGGCCACGCAGTGATCGTTCTCCATCATGTGGCCTGCCTCGGTGCAGTGGGGCATGCCGCGGATCGATCCGTTGTAGCCGGTCGACAGGATGGTCCGGTCGCGGACGATGACCGCCCCGACGAACTTCCGAGGACAGGTCGAGCGCGACGCGACGACCTGGGCGATGTTCATGAAGTACTGGTCCCAGGGCACTCGCTCGTCCATGGGTTCGTTTCTAACATGTCGCTCTCGACCGAAGGACGAACTGCCGATGCCAGGAATAAGGACGTCGGTCGACGTTCTCCTTCACAGTTTTGGGGAGTGTGTCTCCTCCAGATGGCCCTTTACAGAGTGCCCAACTTGCGAACACACTGCGTCACGACGCGAACTGCATGAACTACACGATCGCCGCCAAAGACGGGACCACGTTCCTCACCATCGACGGGACGCTCGACGCCGTCAGCGTCTCCGACCTGCGGGGCGAGATCGACAAGCTGGTCGACGCCCGCCCGAAGACCGTGGATGTCGACCTCTCGCAGCTGCGGATGATCGACAGCTCCGGCGTCGGCGCCCTCGTGTCGCTGTACAAGCGCGTGCGCGCGAAAGGCGGCGAGGTGGTGATCCGAGGCGTGCGCGATCAGCCGCTGGCAATCTTTCAGTTGCTGCAGCTGGACAGGTTCATGCTGCGGACTGAAAAGAAACCTCCGCGTGCCAGCCGATGACGCATTCGCGAACTCGCGTGTTTACAAACCTGTCACCCAACTCACTTTGTTGGGGTGGACAAAAACTGTGGTTTCAGGTAGTTTGACTGTCCTTTCGGAACTACACAGAGCACGTTTCGCGACACCTTTTTGACTTTGAGGAGATGGGCCGGATGAAGATGGTTTCGGGCGAGATCGAGGTCGAGTCGCCGGTCGTGGTTTACGACTACGCGACGTCCGGCGATCACGTCGTCGGCGACATCCCGATCGGCCAGGCGCTCGCTGCGCTCGGCGAACCGGCGTCGCCGTCGGAGCTCGCGCAGCGCCTCGCCGTCGCCGTGGCGATGCTCTGGCCCGAGGTCGCCGACGCCGACGTCTTCCTGCCCGAGAAGGGCCGTCCCCTGCGCGGCGTGCGTGACGCGCGCGCCGGTGCCCAACTGCTCGCGTCGCTGCACGCCGTCTGGGGACCGATCGCGACGCGCGGGCTGATGCCCGTGACGCCGACGCTGTTGCCGGGCGACGTCGCCGCGGGACGTGGCTCGACGATGTCGACGCCGATCTTCTCGGGCAAGTCGCTCGAAGGGTTCCTCGTGGTGCAGCGCCAGCCGACGGCGCCGCCGTTCACGGCGACGGATCTGGAGGCGGTCGCCGCGCTCGCCGAGGGCGTCGGCGGCATCTTGCCGGCCGCGCGCGAGCGGGCGTCGTCGGTGCCGGCGTCGTGGCTGGAACAGGACCTGTCCGCCGCGCGCGATCTGCAGCGCAGCTTCCTGCCGGAGGCCCTGCAGAAGAACTCCGCGAACGTCAAGATCGTCACGGAGTACATGCCGGCGCACGCCGTCGGTGGTGACTTCTACGACTTCATCGACCTGGGTGGCGGCCGCGTCTTCGGCGTCATCGGCGACGTTTCAGGCAAAGGCGTAACCGCGGCGCTGACCATGGCGCGCGTGAGCGCCGACATCCGCCGCTTCGCGAACGACGTCAGCGGGCCGGCGGAGTTCCTCGAGCGCCTCAACAACACGGTCACCACGCGGATGGCCGATCACCGCTTCGTGACGGCGCTGGCCGTCCTCCTCGACATGCCGAAGCGCCGCTGGGTGTTCGCGAACGCCGGCCACGTGCTTCCCCTGCTCAGGCGCAGCACGGGCGTGGTGTCGCGCGTCGCTTACTCCTCGGGGCCGCCACTTGGCATCATGCCGCACGCCCAGTACCAGGAAGAGGTCGTGTCGATGGCTTCCAAGGACATCCTCTTGCTGGCTACGGACGGCGTCTTCGAGGTGCTTTCGGCGCCGCGTCGTCCCTGCTCGACAATGGGCCAGTGCCAGCTCACGGAGCTGGTCAGCAGCGCCCCGCACGACATCACCGAGATCGACCGTCAGATCGTCACGACCGCACAGGCGGCGACCGACGGCCGGGATGACCTGACTCTGCTGGGCATCCAGGTCGGCGCCTAAGGCGAAATTGACGCGTGAGGAGTCGGCGAGCTTTGCTCGCCGCGCATCATCGCGGGAGGGCTCGGGAACCCTCTCAGGGTTCCCGCTTCAGATCGCCGCCGCGCCGCGAAGAAACGGTGTCCGCCGGGCATGCGGCGGAGACGGAAAAAACAGCAGCGTGCGGCAGGCGAGCTAATATCTGGCGATGGCGTCGCGCAAGACCTACTTCGGGATCGGGTTGCCGAAGGACCCGTCCGACCCTGAGTCGGGTCCCCTGCCCGCGCCAAACGCCACCGATCAGGAGGACCGGTCGTCGCCCACGGTCGTGGACGACGAGAGGGTCGCCGAGGGTCTCAAGCAGCTCCGCAGCTGGTATCAGGAGGAAGGTCCGCACGCAGCCAATCCGCCGCCCGCGCGCGGCCCCGGCGCGGCGCCACCGGCCTCGTACGCCAGACCGACCGCCGTCGGGCACGCGACCGCGCCGCCGGCCGGCGTGCAGCCGCAGCGTCCCTTCGCGCCCGATCCGATGCGCGCGACGATGTACGGCCACGACGTGCACCGCTTCGACCTCGAAGCGATCGAAGCGGCGCAGGCGGCGGCAGCAGGTGCTCCTGCTGCGCCTGCTGCGACGCCCGTGCCCGTGCCCCAGCCCGCGCCGAGCACG
>DATMZL010000590.1:0-2984 GCA_035607075.1 Polyangia bacterium | reverse complement strand
CGGGAGGAGGGCCACCCGGCGGCGGCGGTGC
This sequence comes from Polyangia bacterium, assembly GCA_035607075.1. Taxonomy (GTDB): domain Bacteria; phylum Myxococcota_A; class Polyangia; order Fen-1088; family Fen-1088; genus JADGRB01. The sequence goes on along the minus strand of DATMZL010000590.1, from coordinate 2,953 downwards.
CCCGGCACCCGGTCCACCCGGCGGCGGCGGTGCGCCCGGTTGTCCCGGCGGCGCCCCGGGCGGCGCGGGCGGCTGCTGCGCCGCCATCTGTGCCGCCTGCTCGGTCTGCGCCTGCCACTGCCGCAGCGAGCGCATCAACTGCCCCTTGTTCGGCGAGTCGTACAAGCTCAGCGCCTGTTCGAACAGCGGGATGATCACGTCGGGCGACGCGAAGACCTGCTGCAGCGTCGGGTTCATTTGCGCGAACCCGCCCATGACCTGCATGAACCCGTTGTAGTTGCTTCGCTGCTTCGACTTGTCCGCGCTCTCGACGCTGCCGTGCGGCTTGCCGTGGAAGGTGCCCGCGAGCGAGGCGCCCGTGATGCCCTGCTCGGCCATCTCAATCTGCCGGAACTCCAACTGCCGAATGAACCGCTCGCTCGGTTCCAGCGGCGCCTCGTCGGCGGCGCGCCGCCACAACTCGTGGCGGATCTTGAACAGGTCTTCCATCGTCTCTTGCAGGTTGCGAACCTGCTCTTCGATGCGAACGAAGCTCTGCTCGGTGACCATCTGCACTTCGCCGAGCGTGCGCGACTCCTGCGGCGCGCTGCCGAGCGTCACGTCGTTCAGCCCGCTCAGGCGCTCGGCGGCGTCGATGATGCCCTGCTCGCGCCCGGCCATCGACGCGCTCACGTCGGGCAGCGTCACCGGCTGCACGTCGTTCATGTCCTGCACGGTGATGACCGCGCCGACGCCCCACGGCTCTTCGTCCATGTCCCAGCCGCTGTTCCGCAGTCGCTTGATGGGCGCGTTGTTCACGAGGTTGCTGCGGTCGGCGACCGCGTTGCGCGTGCCCATGTGCTCTTCGCCGATGCTCGCGAGCTTATCGACGTGGCTCTCGCCGTAGACGTTCAGCGGGTTCGGCGCCGGGCGGAACAGCAGGTAGCGGGGCAGGCCGAGGTCGTCAAGCTGGATGCGGAGGATCTTCTTGTGGATGCTCGACAGCGTGATGATGTACCACTCCTCGTTGCCGTCGTTGTCGAGGTCGAGCAGGCAGTGCAGTTCCCACAGTTCCTTCTCGATGGTCGTCGGCGTGGTCTGCGCGGCCACGTCGATGCCCCCGGCGGTCACGCTCTGCGGCAGTTCGGTGCGCGTACGATCGCTCGTGGCGGCGAGGTCGGCGACGGCGTCCTTGTCGTAGAGGCCGCTCTTGCCGCGTGACTCCAGTTCCTTCAGGCGCCGCCAGAACCGCTTCGCGTAGCACCACACCTCAGAGTCGTCCTGCGCGTGCGCGGGCAGCATGAGGAAGTCGCGCAGCGACACGTTGCGGTAGCTCGGGCCGCGCCGCACCGGCACGAACTCGTCCATCGCGGTCGCCATCACGCCCGGCTGCGACGGGTCGTCGGCCTCCTGATACTCGCCTTCCTCGTCCTGCATCGGCTGCGGCTGGTAGTCGTCGCCGAGCACGACGGTGCCCGTCTCCTCGTCCATCTTCGGCGCCAACTGCTTCATGCTGCGCCGCTTGATCATGTCGGCGCGCTCGCTGCACTCCAGCACGCCCGTGCCCTCGATGAGCGACAACTGCAGCGTGCGCTGCAGCCAGCCCTGCAGCCGCTCCTCTTCCAGCTTCCACTGGTGAAACTCTTCGACCATCGCCGCGCGCTCAGCGGCAGCGCCCCAGCCGTCCACGACCCACACGGGTTCCACGAAGATGGTCTTGCAGAAGCGCGCGCGCATCGCGTCGATCTTCTCGGCGATGATCCACGTCGAGAGGTCGGCGGCGCCGGGGAACGGCAGGTCGCGCACGTTGCGCTTGCCCTGCTTGTAGAGCCAGTGCCAGTAGTCCAGTTCGCCGCCGGGCTGAATGACCGGGGCACGCGCGGCGAGCGCGCGGTCGATCTCCTCGCTCAGCATCTGCACGAGCGCGGTCTTCTCCTCCTCGCTCAGGCGTACGTCGAACGGGGTCTTCTCGCGCTTCGGGGCGTGCGGCGGGCGTCCGAGGGTTTTGCCCGGCAGGTACGGCGGCATGGTGCGGAGTCTACCGCTTCTTGCCGCCGCTCTTCGGTTTGCCTTTCGGACGAGGTTGGCTCAGCGCAGGGAAGGTGCCGGTGGTTTGCATGAGAGTGACCTCGCAGCGTTCACAGAGATCCACGTAGTGATGGAGCACGCCGGGAAGGGCGGCGTCGGCGCGCCACGTTCGATGGCAGCGCCGACACTCGACCCACGTCTCGTAGTCCGCGCGCGTGGAGACGGTGATGTCTTCACGCGGGTTCGATGGGAGCCACGAGGCGTGTAGTCCCTGACGGCGCGACAGATGCGCCCGCGCTGCCAGTCGTTCCTTGTGCGTTGACGGTGCGGGCAAGGACGGTCACCAGCACGAAGGGCGTGCCGATGAGCACCGCTCGCCGCCCGCAGATGCAGACGGCGAGGTAGTGCCCACACTTCGGACAGCGCAGCATCAGCGGTGCAGGCGCTTCCGCATCTTGCCCGCGAGGCCGACCAGCCCGAGGCCGAGCAGCGTCAGGCTCGCCGGTTCCGGCACCGGGGTCGCCAGCGCGGCATCCGCCACGCCCGAGAAGGACGAGGTGAAGCTCGCGATGGTCGGGTTCGGGCCGCTGCTGTCGATGTGCAGCGGCAGGTTGATGTTCGCCAGCGACAACTGGAAGCTCTCGGGGTTGACGAGATCCCCGAGGTCGCTGAACAGCACCAGCGGCGGCGACTGCGGGAAGCTGTTGGTCTGCAGCGTGGCCCCGGTCGAGCCGTTGCCGCCGAACTCCAGCCCGGCCCCGAAGCTGCCGCTCAGGTAGTTGATCGTGCCCGCCTGATTCGTCAGCGTGAAGGTGCCCGCATACCGCTGCGTCACCACCGCGCCCAGCACGAGCGAGGCGTCGTTGGTGCTCGTCGCGGTGAACGTGAAGAGCGCATCGGCGTCGAGCGCGCCCGCGAAGATCTGCGTGATGTTCACGTCGGCAGT
>DATMZL010001074.1:0-2129 GCA_035607075.1 Polyangia bacterium | reverse complement strand
CCTGCTCAGGAGACGCAGGGCGGACGCAGGCGGAAGGAATCCCGTCATCGATCTGACAAGCAGTCGCGCGCGCGCCCGCGCGCCGTCGCCGGACGCGACGTGGCCCGCGAGCTCGCGCCAGCGACGCGCGCGAACCATGTCCCGGGGCACGCCGAACGCGTACATCAACGAATCGCCGAAGAACCCGTGCAGCAGCACGCGCGCGCCGCGTTCGCGCGCGATCTCGAGATCCCGCCGCGGTCCACCGCCCGTTCCACGCCGGACGCCCGGATAGGCAACGACGGGCGCCTCGATATCGGCCAGGCTCGGTTGCAGAGCGTCCCAGCGAACGCCCTCGAATTGAACGTGACGATCGACCGCGTCCATGTACCGACTGTCGTCGCTCGGCATCCCGAGCGTCGTCGCCGACACGGTGACGAGCGGCGGGCGGTTCGGCTGTTCCCGGTAAGCGCGATCGGCCGCCATCACGATCGCGCTCGAATCGAAGCCACCGCTCGAGTGGGCGACGATCGCGCGGTTCGAATCCAGCCGGTCGCGGACGGCTTGGTGGAACAACGCGCGGATCTCGGCCTTGTCGTCGTCGCCGATCGGGCGGCGGGCCGCGAACGAAGGGAACCAGTAGCGACGTGGTCTACCGCCGCCTGGCGCGATGACGATCGTATGCGCCGGCGGCAACGCGGAGATGTTCCGGAAGTAGGTCAGCCCGTGCGTTCGCCGAAACATCGAGAAGCGCTCGAGGACCGTCTGCGCGTTGATCTCGGCGAGCGGCGTTTTCGTCAGCGCCAGCAGCTGTCGCACGTCGGTCGCGACGTACGCGCTGCGGCTGTCCGCGCTGTACAGAAGGGGACGGACGCCGAAGTGGTCCCGCGCCGCGAAGATCGAGCGCCGGCGCTGATCCCAGACGGCAAACGCAAAGTCGCCGACGAGGTGCCCGGGTGATTGTTCGCCCCAGCGGAGATACGCGGCCCACGCGATCGCCGCGTCGCTGACGTCGCCGGCCGCGTCGCCGAGGCCGAGCTCCCGGGCGAGCGCGCTCCGGTTGTAGAGCCGCACATCGCCGACGAACAGCAGTTGCCGCTCGGCGTCCCACAGCGGGGCGACCGCGCGATCCCGCTCGACCACGGCCCAGCGCAGGACCCCGGCGGCCGCCCCCGGCGCGGACGCCGACGCCCGCCCGTCAGCGGCCGGACACGGCCAGGCGTCGAGAAGAATCCCGGCCGAATCTAGCTGCGGTCGATCCTCATCGAACGACGCGGCGAGGGCGATGGCGAACATTCATCGTGCCGATGGCCCTGCGCTCGCGCCGATCAGTGGAAGACCACCACGCGTCCGGCGGCGGACGTCGTGAACTCGCCGACGGCGAAGTCGCCGTAAGTGTCGCCATCCGAATCGGGAATCAGCGTCCCGACGGTGTAACCGCTCCAGCCCGCAGGCATGCGGCCGAGGACGTTGACGGTCCCGCTGCCTGGAGGCTGCGCCGCCAGATTGACCGATCCCGACAGCGTCGAGATGGCCGTCCCGTCGAGCACGTAGATCGGAAGGTTCACGCCCATCTGGCCCGCGAGGATCAGATCGGGGTTCGCGTCGCCGATGATGGACGCGGACAGTGACGTTCCCTTGACCGCGCCACCGATGTTCACGATGCCGAACGAGTTGCCGGATGCGGAATCCGTCAGACGCACGGCCGCCGCCGGCGCGCCGCCGTTGGCTCCGGTGAACGGACCCGTCGCCGTCGTCCCCAGGTGAACGTCGACGTACTGGCCCATGGTCGCGCCAACCGCCAGCGCCCCCGAGGAAGCACCCAGCGGTCCGAGGTACCCGAGCGTGATGCCGTAACGGTCGGCCGCCGTTCCGACCACGGAATCGTCATTCATGGCGGCCGTGATCGGCCCCGCGGTCGTCCCGCCGGCGAACGCGTAGACCGTCCCCGCCGTCGACGACGACGAGATGAACCCGTGGTTCATGAAGGGCCCCAGGCCGATGTTGGCGACGCCGAACGAGATCGAAGGTAGCGCGCCGTCGACCTCGAGCGCGGCTGCGGCGCTCGGAATCGAGACCGACGACGCGAACGACGAGCTGCCCTTGACCACGAACACGGCGCCGTTGCCGGCGGCCGCCGTCTTGAGCCG
>DATMZL010000785.1:0-2416 GCA_035607075.1 Polyangia bacterium | reverse complement strand
CACGGGTTCTATCCCGATCCGAAGCTGTTCGACGAGCAGCTGGCCACGCTCGAGCACTATCTCACGGCCAACCCCAGCGACCGCGACGCGCGCCTGGTGTTGGCGTTGAACTACCTGCTCGGCGCGCAGCCCAAGGAAGCGCTGCGCACGATCGAAGGAGCGCCGACGCTCAGCGACGATACCGCCGCTCAGCGTGTGCTCGAGCGCGCGAGCGCGGCGGCGCAAGGCAAGTAGCCACAGCGCGATCGGGATAGGGGGAGAGGAGTGTGAGCCCCTCGCCCCCTCCCACACCACCGGACATGCGGGCCCGCATCCGGCGGTTCGGCAAGTTGAGGTCACGGTGCGAGTCGGGGGAGTCCGAGCTCGTTGTAGTAGCGGTTGGGAAAGGCGACGTGAGAGAGCTGTCGTGCGTTGTGCCACCAGCGACGCAGATCGGCGGCGATGATCGCCGCCGTGTCGCGAGAGACGCCACGTGCACGCAGCTCACGGAAGGCCGTCGGGCCGCGCTTCCACTGCTTGAGTTGCAGCATCCGCAGTCGGCGGCGGATCCAACCGTCGAGGTCGCGGAAGATCCCGGGTGTGTCCGCTTGGCGGAAGTAGGCGCGCCAGCCCAGGAGAAAGCGTCTCAGCGCTTCCACGACCTGTAGCAAGCTCCGTCCACCGTTGCGGTCCGTGATCTCTCTGACCTTCGACTTCATCGCCTGGAGGGCTTTCTTGGCCACGCGCCGCTTCACCTTGCCGCCCGGGCCAACCCAGAAGGCCAGGCCCAGAAACTGGCGTTCGAAGACCGGCGCGACTGCACTCTTCTCCGCGTTGATCTTGAGCCGCAGCTTCCCGTACAGCTTCGAGAGCCGAGCCATCACCCGCTCGCCCGCCTTCCGCGACCGCACGTACACGTTGCAGTCGTCGGCGTAGCGCACGAAGGCGTGGCCGGTTCGCTCCAGCTCGCGATCCACTTCGTCCAAGAGCACGTTGGCCAAGAGCGGCGACAGCGGGCCGCCTTGCGGCGTCCCCTCGTGCCGCTCGATCACCACCCCATCGGCCATCATCCCGGCCTCGAGGTAGCGCCGGATCAGCCTCAGCATCCGCTTGTCGTCGATCCTCTTCGCCAGTCTCCCCATCAGCACGTCGTGGTTGACGCGATCGAAGAACTTCTCCAGATCGACGTCCACCACCCAGTGGCGGCCTTCCTGCACGTAGCCCTGCGCTTCGCGGATCGCGTCCTGAGCGCGGCGGCCAGGGCGGAAGCCATGGCTATGCTTCGAGAAGGTCGGGTCGAAGATCGGTTGCAGGACCTGCAAGCAGGCCTGCTGGATGAAGCGGTCGAGCACGCTCGGGATCCCCAGAGTCCGCAGCCCTCCGCCGCGTTTCTCGATGTCCACGCGCTTCACGGCCGTTGGCCGGTAGCGGTCACCGAGGAGTTGTTCGCACAGCTCCTTCCAGTGCACGCGCAGCCAGGGCCGTAGCTCATCCCACGTCATTCCGTCGATGCCGGGGCTGCCCCGGTTCGTTTCCACTCGCTTCAGCGCCGCCTGGAGGTTCGGGATCGAGACCACCCTTTCCATCAGACGGTCCGTGCCTGAGCGCTCGTCTCCTTGCGTCGCCGGCAGAGCACCCCCACCCGGCCGTACTCTCGGGGCTTCACCCCTACCCTCCGGTCGCGGCTCCGGTTCCCCGGACTTCTGAGGTCCAGCTCCTTCGAGATGCATGGTCGTCGCGCTCTCCTTTCCGTTCGGCCCTTCGTCGCTCGCGCGACTACTACGGCCTCTGCTGACTTCTCGCTCCGGCTCGCAACCGTCGCCCTTTCAGACGTGAGGCGAGATCTCCCCGGGTAAGACTCCCCGCCGTCCTCGCACGACCGGCGGATCTACGTCGACGGCCCTTGGTCGCTCTGGCTTCGCGGTTCTCAGCCCGCTCGCCACGGCCGCCTGCGCCTCGTATCCGCTTCCTGTTCGTCGGCCCGCGAGTTCGCTTGACGCTTCTTTCAGCCACGGCCTCGCGGCCGCTGCCTTGCGCTTCACTTCGTTTCCCACGACCTGGTTACGGGAGGACTTTCACCTCCGGACTTGGAGTCATGCCGGGCACACTGAGCAAGAACGCCCGCGCCGGGAACGGCGCGGGCTTCTTGCTCAGGCTCTCACCTCACCAGATGTGCGCGCGCTCGCCCGCCGGGCGCATCGCGGGGGCGTCGTCGCGGAAGCCGAAGGCGGCCTGGAACGCGTCGAGGTTGGAGAGCGGGCCGACGCCGCGGAAGTTGGCCGGGGCGTGCTCGTTCGTGTTCACCTGCAGCTTCAGGCGCTGGGGCGTGTAGTTGCAGCGCCAGGCGCGCGCCCAGGCGATGAAGAAGCGCTGCGCGGGCGTGAAGCCGTCGACCGGCGCGACGCGCTGGTTCGCCTGACGCTTCTGCAGCGCGTCG
>DATMZL010001344.1:0-5911 GCA_035607075.1 Polyangia bacterium | reverse complement strand
CGCGTTGCCCGTCATCCCGCCGCGGCCTGCGGCGCCGTTGCCGGCGACGCCCATCGTTCCGGCTGAACCCGTTGCGTTCGATCCCGCCATACCGGCGCTGCTGCCGCCGTTCCCGGTCGTGCCGGCCGTCGACGTGTTGCCGGCCTGTCCGCTCGTCCCGGCGTTGCCGCTGGTCCCGGCCGGTCCGTTCGATCCGGCAGCGCCCGTCGTGCCCCCCGCGCTCGAACCACCGGTTCCCGGTCCATCCGAACCGGGCGCGCCGCATCCGCTGGCCCAGTAAGTGACGGAGACCAACATCGCAAGACAAGCGCCGAAGTGGATCAGTCTCGATTTAGGCATGATTTCTCTCCTATGGGAGGCGACGACCGGGGTGGCAGCGCGAGCCGCCGGGGGGGCCCGGACAGGCGGCCAGTCTACACCAGAGTGGTCTCATGTAAGTGCGTCGAATGGAGGGCGAAATATCCGGAATCGGGTTCTTTGATGCGCCGCCCCGCCGCCTGCGCCACAATCCCGCGCATGTCGAGGGTCGTCGTCGTGTCGCTGGTATTGTGTGCGATCTGGCTCTCGACGGCCCACGCGGATGAACGCGCGATCTCCGCAGCGGAGACGCCGGTCCGATCCGCGCCTTTCGACGTTGCGCCGGAGATCGCGCGGTTGCACAGCGGCGATCACGTCTGCGGCGACGATCAGGTTCAAGGGGCGTGGCGCCGCGTGGGGCTTCCCGACGGACGCCACGGATTCGTTCGCGACGCCGACACGCAAGCCGGTCCGAACGTTCCCGGCGGTCCGTGCGCGCCGCCGCCGGCCCCCACGCCGCCGACAGCGTCCGCGGTCGGCGGCTCGGTCGCCGCCACCGACGCGAGCGCCGCCGCCGTGTCGACGCAGTCGACGCCCGTCGCCGTCCAGCGCCAGGAAGCTCTCACGCCCCCGGACGGACCGCACCTGCTCGGCGTCACGTTCGAGCTCTTCCCGGTCGGAACGCTGTCGTCAACGCCCACGAACGCAGCCGCCAGCGATACGAGGGACGCGTTCTTTGCCGTCGGGGTCGCGCCGTTCTTCGACGGCGCGCTGTCGCCTTACATCTCCATCGGCGTTTCACCGCAGGTGATCTTCCGCGTGCGCGCCGAAGGCGTCAGCGGCGAGTCGCTGAAGGAATTCGACTTCCGCGGACGATTGACGGGCCGATTGCCCCTGTCGCCCAAGGTTCGCGCGTTCGTACGGGCCAGCCCGGCGTATTCGCTGATCGTGGTTCCGTCGCCGCCGTCCACCTCAGGGCGACCCGCCGCGCCAAACCCTCAAGGCTTCCTGCTGGACGGTTCGGTCGGCCTCGAGATTGGCGTGCTGCCCAACCTGTTCGTCGTGACCGATCTCGGTTACCAGTCGGGGTTCCAGAGCAGCGACGCCGGCGACTTCAACACCAGTTACCTGCACCTCGGCGCTGGCTTCGCGATCGGGCTCTGACAAGCGTCACCCGTTCTGCGCGGCGAGGTGCTTCTCGACAGCTCGGCGGACCGGACCGTTGATCTCGAACAGCGCCCAGCCATAAAGCAGGACGAAGCCCACCGCGAGCGCCGTCCAGAGGCGCCAGTCTGTCGGCAGCGCATCCAGCGCAACATGCCTGGTGAGCCTGACCAGCACGACCACCGTCGCGACCAGCGCCACGAAGAAGCGCTTCGTGTAGCCCTTCCTGATGTCCTTGAGCGCCGCGCGAATGATCGCATAGCGCTCGGCCTTGGGCCGGTGCTTCAGGCTGGGGTACTGGTGCGCGCTGAAGTACATCGCGGGCATCTTCGCATGTACGATGGATCCGTGGCGTCGTTGTTCGAGGCACAGGCGGAACAGATCGACGCAGGTACGACGAAGCTCCGCGTGCGCTGGAACGGCGCCGCCGTGTCGGCGCGCGCCGCGCTGGAGCTGTGTCGCGACGACGAAAGCTTCCGTTCGGACCTGATCCGCAACCTCGCGTCTCCGTCGTTCGCCGCGTACTTCTGGGAGATGCCGCCCGTCAGCGCGTCGCTGGCGGACCGGCCTTTCGAGTTCGTCCTCACGGAGGCGTCGATGCTGGCGCGCGCCGCGCCCGAGGCCGACGCGTTCCAGGAATACTTCGCGCGCGACGACGACGGCGACGGCGTCGTTGCGTTCGCGAACCTCGGCGGCGATGCCACGTTGGTGGTGCCCTGCCCGCTCGCATCGACGGCGGCGTACGTTCACCTCGCGGCCTTCTTGCGAGGCGCGCCCGCGCCACAGGCCCACGCTCTGTTCAAGCGGGTCGCGCACGAAGCCCTCGCGCGGATCTCCGATCGCCCCCTCTGGATCAGCACGGCGGGGATGGGCATCTACTGGCTGCACGTCCGGCTGGACTCGCGCCCCAAGTACTACCGGCACACGCCGTACACGACGCGGCCGCGCTGAGCACGACGATGGGCGCGCGCGAAGTTCCGTTCCCGACGGTGGAGCACCTCGAACGCTACTGGCGGAACAACCCGCGCGAGCCGGTGAAGGCGTGCCTCGTCGAGATGTTCGCCTACCCGAGCTTCTTTTCAGGAGGTGCTGCTTTTTAAAGGAAGCGGCGACGCGGTGCGGATGCGCGTCGAATTCTTCAGCCAGAAGCTTCTCGACGCCGACCTGACCAAGATGGCCTACGTCGTCTACGAAATCCCGTCGCTCGCGGCGGCGCTCGCCTGGATCCGCCGCAAGTTTCTGCATTCGGTAGCCGACTTTCGCCTCCACACGGATCGCAATCCGGGCGACGACGAGGACGACGCCCGACCGCAGCACCGGCGCTACGAAGCCGCGTGGAAACGGCTGCAGGCCGACTTTCGCAAGGGAAAGCTCCTCGACAAGAAGTTCCGCGTCGTCGCGCGGTTCGCCGGGCGCTGAAATCGAATCACGGTGTGAGGGGTCCGGCGCAGCGTGGGCCCCTCACCTTTATCCTCTCCCCGCTTCGCGGGGCGAGGACAAACAGCTTCAGGACGCTGCAGTTCGCCGCCCAGACGATCGCTTCGCCAAACGATCAAATTCACTGTGGCTGCGCGCCGCTACTTCTTGACCGTCGCGAAGCCGCTGGCAGGGACGGAGAACTGCAGGCGGGCGCTGCCGATCGACACCGTCGTCGTCTTCGCGGCGGTGCCGGAGTTGTAAAAGATAGCGACGATGCTGCCGTCGGCGTTCTTGAACGCGAGCGCGTCCAGCGACGTCCCGCTGATCGCGACGCGCTTGGCGCCCGGCAGCACGTACTGCGAGAAGTGGCGGAAGACGTAATACGCGGGCGTCGCGGTCAGCGTCTTCGCCGTGCGGTCGACGGTCAGCAGCGCGTTCTGCGGCCAGCGCCGGCCGGCGTCGATGCCCGTGCCGATCGTGTCGAGCACCATGTTCCAGGCGCTGTACGACGTCACGTTCGCCTTCAGCCAGTCGCGGATCAGTCCCCACGTCTCGATCGCGTAGGCATGGTCGTTGGGCGCCTTGTCGCTCTTGAAGTTCGCCGTGTCCCACGGGTAGTTCCCGCACTTGTGCTCGGTCTGCAGGATCGGCAGGTTCTTCGACGTCAGCGACGACACGACCGGCAGCATGTTCCACTGCAGGCCGAAGCCCTTGATGTACTTCGACGCCGTGGCGTCGGCGTTCACGGTCGTGATGATCGTGCCGTCTTTCCCGCTGTCGTTGTTCGACATCGTCCCGAGGTAGATCGACGCGGTGACGCCCTGGCTGGCGAACGTCGGCCCCAGGTACGTGCCGATGAACTTCGTGTACAGCGCCGGCGACCACAGGCACGACGGGTAGCCGGTCGCGTAGCCGGGCTCGTTCTGGTGGTGGATCGCTTCGATCTTGATCCCTTCCTTGCCGTACTCCTGCACGAACTTCGCGAGGTAGAGCGCCAGCGCCTGCAGCGTCTGCGCGTCGTCCTTCATGCACCCGCCGTCGTAGGCCGTCGTCCCGGTGTTGGTGCACGCGGCGCCGCTGACCGTGCCGCTCGTCGTCTTCATCCAGGTGGGCGGCGTCCACGGGCTGGCCCACAGGCGGAGGTTGGGATTGATGCCCAGCGCCGCCTTGACGAACAGGATCAGCGAATTGCGATCGTGGGCGATCGAGAAGTTCGCCATCGTGTAGTCGTTCGCGGTCTCGTTCAGCGTGTACCGCGTGAGCGCGTAGTCGCTGGCGCCGATCGGGATCCGGCCGAAGACGAACCGAGCGCCGTCGGTGGCGTCGAACAGCAGCTTCATCGCGCGATCTCGATCAGCCGTCGAAAGCTGCATGAGATCGTCCCACCCCATCTCGTTGAACGCGCCGCCGAAGCCGTCCCACGTCTGATAGGTCGTCGTGTCGGTGACGGTCATGTCCGCGGTTGCGGTCGAGGTGGCGATCGTCCCGGTCTTCCAGTACGCGCCGGGCGCCGACGTGAAGAGGAAGGGAGACGCCGGCGCCGACCCGCCCGTACCGGTGGTGCCCGCCGTGCCGGTGGTGCCCGCGCTGCCGGTCGTGCCGCCCCGGCCGGCGGCGCCGGTCGTTCCCGCGTTGCCTGTCGTCGCGCCGGCGCCCGTCGTGCCCGCGTTACCGGGGCCGCCATTCCCGGCGTTGCCGGTGGCGCCCGCGTTGCCGCTCCCGTCGCCGCCGTTCGACCCGGAAGCGCCGAACGTTCCCGCTTCGCCCGTGGCACCGGCGTTGCCGCTGCTCCCGGCCTGACCGCTCGTTCCGGCGTCGCCCGACCCCGCCGCGCCGCTGGTCCCGGCGCTTCCGGTGGTGTTGGTGGTGTTGGATGGACCCGACGTGCACGCGGCGAAGAGCGTCACGAGGCCGGCGCAAGCGAAGAAAGGTCGTCTATTCATGATCGGTTCCCCCGATTCCCAACCCGCGCGGGCTGGATCACGGACTGCCCGAAGGACCTCGCCAAAAATGGGACCCCACCCGCGAAAAATGAGAACTCCGGGCGGCTTCAAACTCGAGCGTTAACACGTTTAACTGACCGACATCATTGGACGGGTGTTGGCACTGGACCCGGCCGAGAAAGTTCGGGTATGAGAGATCATCTCACCTCCTACCGGGAATCCCACTGTTAATGAAGACCGCACGCCTATGGATCAATGGTTTTTGCCTCTCCTTTCTCCTGACGATCGCTGCCTGTTCCAGCCCCAGCACGGGTAGCCCGACTGGCACCGCCGGACAGGGCGGAAGCAGCTCCTGCCCGTCCGGCCAGGACATGTGCGGCTCGGGGTGCGTCGACACGTCGTCCGACAAGGACAACTGTGGCGGCTGCTTCATCTCGTGCTCGGGCGGCCAGACGTGCCAGAACAGCACCTGCGGCTGCGCGGCGGGGCTTCTGATGTGCAACAACTCGTGCGTCCCTTCGGACGCGACGAACTGCGGCAGTTGCGGGAACGCCTGCACGGGCGGCCAGCTCTGTAGCGGCACCACCTGCACCGCGACCTGCGCGGGCACGATGTGCGGGACGGCGTGCTGCGACAACGCGACGCAGATGTGCATGAACAACGCCTGCGTCGCCATCTCGACGACCGGTACGGGCGGCATGGGCGGCACGACGGGCGCCGGCGGATCGGCGAGCGGCGTCGCGGGGACCACGGGAACGGCCGGCGGCAGCGCGGGCACCTCCGGAAGCGCCGGCCGCGGCGGTACGATGGGCAGCGCGGGCACGACCGGTACCGGCGGCCGCGGCGGCACGACCGGGACCGCGGGCACGGGCGGCAGCGCGCCGGCGATGACGCTGGTGACCTCGGCGTCCGGCAGCTACTGGAACACGACCGGAACGCTGTCGGTCGTCACCAGCGGCACCGCGACAGTGACCGTCAACGACACCACCACGAAGAAGACCTTCGAGGGCTTCGGCGGCGCGTTCAACGAGATGGGCTGGCAATACCTGTCGATGCTCAGCCAGGCCGACCGCGACAAGGCGATGCAG
>DATMZL010001559.1:0-3056 GCA_035607075.1 Polyangia bacterium | reverse complement strand
GGCGTTGCCGCTGGTGTTCCCGGTGCCCGTGGTGCCGGCCTGGCCGCTGGTGCTGCCGCCCGCGCCGGTCGATCCACCGCTGCCGCCTCGGCCCGCGCTTCCCGTCGTGCCCGCCGTCCCGGTGGTGCCGCCCCTGCCGGTCGTCCCGCCGGCTCCCGCGGTGCCCGTGGTGCCGCCGCGGCCGCCCGCGCCGGTCGTTCCACCCGCGCCGCCCGTGCCCGTCGAACCGCAACCGGCCGCCTGGGGATCCGTCGCCGTGAACGTCGCCTGGTCGAGGTTGAAGAACGGCAGGGAATACTGCCCGTTCATGTTCGCGTCCGGACCGTGTGGTCCGCCCGGCTCATCGAATGCGTCGAGGACCACGATCCCGCAGGAGTCTTTCCACTGCCTGCGGTTGTAGTTGTGGCCGCCGATGGAAACCGTTCCCGTCGTCGACGGAGTCGCGGACAGGCCCAGGACGTTGGTCCACTGGTCCACGGCTTCGCCGTAGTTGGCGTAGTTGATGATGCTGTCCGCCGATCCGTGCCAGAGCTGGATCCGCGGGCGGAATCCCGTGTACCCGGGGAACATGTTGCGCGCCATGTCGCCCCACTCCTGCGGGGTGTGAAGGACCTGGCCGTTCGCGCACGGCGTGCTCCACTGGCCGTCGGGGTCGCTGACCGACCAGCAGCCCGCCGGAACGCCCGCGAACTCGGCGCCGCCCTTGAACACGTCCGGATAGACCGCGAGCAGCGCCTGCGTGACCATCGCGCCCGAGGACGCGCCCATCACGTAGACGCGGTTGGCGTTCGCTTGTTTCTGGGCGATCGCGTACTTGACCTGGTGGACGATCGCCAGCGTCTCGCTCGGCGCGGCGTTGTGCGTGAGCGACGCCGTGGTCGCCACGTCCCAGCAGTTGCGCGACGTCTGCGGAACGACCAGCAGGATCTTTTTCTGATCGGCCTGCGTGATGATCCCGCCTGACTGCGCCTCGCCGAAGATCCCGGCGGCGTTTCCGCTGCAGTAGTGGACGAGCACTAGGACGGGTGCGTTCGCCGGGAGATCGTCCGGTACGTACCAGTACATCGAGACGTTGCTCGGCTCGCTGCCCATCTGCCAGCCAGAAGGAACCATGGTCAACGAAGCCGCCGACGCGGGCGCGCTGGCAAGCAGGCCGGCGCAGAGCATCGTCGGCGCGATGAATTTGAGGAGAGAAAGGGGCTGTTTGTTGCGCATGGTCCGAAAACTATCGAGCACCGGATTGCCCAAGGCAACGCTGCTTTAGCCGCCGCCACAAATGATACCGAGCACCATAAATGAGAGGAGATCAAGAGATCCGCCCCCCGCGGCCGCGGGAATGCCGGATGTACCGGCACATCGCCGGTCTTGCCCGGGAAGGAAGACCCCCATGCCGCGACGTTGCACAACCATAGGTTCGCTGACACAGGCCGCGGCGCTGACCCTGGCCGCGGCGACAGTCCTGGCCGCGACCTCGCCGGCGCTGGCCGCGAGCTGGAAGACCAACGTCAACTATGGGGCCAGCACGGCCATGGACCTTTACGTCCCGGACCGCGTCGCGGCGTCACCGGCGATCGTCGTCAGCTTGCACTACTGTGGCGGGACCGCGGCGAACGCGCACGGCTGGTTCCAGAGCTACGCGGATTCGAACGGCTTCATCATCATCGCGCCCAAATCGGCGGGCAGCTGCTTCGACGCGGGGCTCGGGCGCAGCGGCGAGCGCGCGAACATCGTCAAGATGGTGCAGTACGTGGTCACGAACAACAACGCCGACCCGAAGAAGGTTTACGCCGCGGGGCCGTCGTCGGGCGCGTGCATGACACACGCGCTGCTCGCTTCATATCCGGACGTGTTCGCGGGCGGTTCGTCGCTGGCGGGCGTGCCCGCGGGGGCGTGGACGGGAGGCGGCGCGTACGGCTGGTCGGCTCCGGCGTCGACGACCGCGCAGCAGTGGGGCGACAAGGTTCGCAATGCCGATCCGGGATTCACCGGCAGCCGGCCGCGCATTCAGTTCTGGCAGGGAATGGGCGACACCAATCTGACCTACAGTCAGACGTATCCCGCGGAGGTCGCGCAGTGGACGAACGTCTTCGGCGTGACTGACGCGAATGCCACGAAAGAGAACATCAAGCCGCCGGGCGCCTCGAACACCTGGGCGCGGACGTCGTACAAGGACTGCACGGGGCTGGTCGTGGTGGAGGCGAACAGCGGTCCGAGCAACGTGCCGCATGACCTGACGCCCGAAGGGCTGTGGGGGGACGTGATTCGCTTCTTCGGCCTCGCGAACGGCGGCACGCCCGTCGGCTCGTGCGGCGGCGGGGGCGGTACGACGGGAACGGGGGGGGCGACGGGCGCGGGCGGGGCGACGGGCGCGGGCGGGACGACGGGCGCGGGCGGAAGGGGCGGCACGACGGGTAGCGCCGGGCGCGGTGGTACGACCGGTAGCGGTGGATCGACGGGGGCGGCGGGCAGCACGGGGGCGGGCGGACGTGGCGGAACGACGGGCGCCGGCGGTAACGCGAGCGGCGCGGCGGGCACGACGGGTGCGGGCAACACCGCGGGCACCGGCGCGGGCAACGCCAGCGGCGCGGCCGGGACGACGGGCGCGGGCAACACGAGCGGTGCGGCGGGGACGACAGGCGCGGGCAACACGAGCGGCGCTGCGGGCACGACAGGCGCTGGCAACGCAAGTGGCGCGGCGGGGACGACCGGCGCTGGCAACGCGAGCGGCACCGCCGGCACGACCGGTGCGGCCGGCTCGACGGGTGCGGCGGGCGAGGGCGGAACCAGCGGAGGCGACGAGTCCTCCGGGTGGGGCTGCGCCGTCGCCGGCGCCGCCGACCGCAACGCGATTGCGCTGCTCTTCATCGCCGCGAGCGCCTTCGTGTTCCGCCGCCGCGATCGCCGTCGTTAGCGCAGACCCCTCACCCTAACCCTTGTATCTCGGGAGTGGTGGATCATCGCCACGCCGGTTCGCCGCCTACCCTCGCGCTGCGAGGCAAGGCCAAGGTACGCTCGCCAGCGCAGCGGAAGGCGGCAAAGAAAGATGAACGGCACGA
>DATMZL010001336.1:0-2597 GCA_035607075.1 Polyangia bacterium | reverse complement strand
CGGCTCACGGCGTCGAGGTAGGCGCGCCCCTCGGGCATCGCGGCCGTCACCGAGAACGCGCCCAGGTACCCGCCCTCCCTTTCGATCGCCGCGATGTTCTCCAGCACGTGCGCGTGGCAGACGCCGTGGAACGCGTCGATGCCGAAGCCGATGCTGGTGACGAACGCCTCGACGCCCGCCAGCTTCGAGACCGCGGCGAGGCTGGTCATGTCCTCTTCGGGCGTTCCGAGCCCGGCCTCGTCGCCGCGCATGAGAATGTCGGTGCCGCCGTCGACAAGCAGCACCGCGCCGATGCCCAGCGCGCCGACCAGGTGCTCGTAGGCGGCCCGCAGCGGTCGCACGCCGACCTTCTCGAACACGTAGACCTCGGGCGGGTACCCGGCCGCGTGCAGCCATTCGGCCAACCGCCGCTCCGGGAAATATCGATCGCCGCGCATCGTCTCCAGCGTCGCGACCGCGAGGTGCGGCGCCACGAACCGGCAGTCCGTCTCACCGAGGTACGTGAACGTCAGGTTGGCGAGCGACACCTCGTGCCCAGCGGCGCGCAGCGCGACGTAAAGCGGCAGGCCCGCGTAGACATCGAAGCCACCGCCCGCGCCCGCGATCAGGATCCGATGGTGCCGCCTCAGGCGCGCCAGCAGCGGCGGTTCCAGCAGCGACGGCGTCACCGCCCGATTCTACGTCAGCGCACCCGTCTGACGATTTGGCTTCCGCGGCGATCTCGGCTCAAATGTGCGACGCGATGGTGATCGGAAAGACGTCGACGCGGTCGGCGCCGACAGCCTGGGCGACGGTGGCGTTGCTCACCGCGTGCGCGTCCGCCCCGCAGCCTGCAACACCGCAGGTGGTCAGCTACCTTGCGAAGGGCGAACGTTGCCGCGAAGTCGCCGAACTGGCCGGTACCGCCACAGCCGTCAAGATCCAGGCGCAGGCCGGAAAGATTGCGGCACCGTCGGGCGCGCCGCCGGAGAGCATCGTCGGATATGCGATCGACGAGGATGCAACGAAGCTGGGCTTCAGCCACGACGAGACGCGCGCATTCGTCAAGCAGATCTGCGACGCTCCGGCGTATGCCACTGCCAAGTGGGAGATCCTCCGCGCGAACCTCTACTACACGGTCTCCTGCCGGCTCGCGACGGCAGGTACGCCGGTCAGGCCGTATGCGACGCTGACGAAGCGCTTGCAATCGTGCCTGGATTCGCCCGACGAGGACGCACAGCGCGCCTGCGCAGAAACAGAAATCAAGTAGGCAAACGCGTCAGCGCACCGATGCGTATCCCGGCCCTTCGCCGGAGACGTACTTCCCGCTCTTGTCGTGGAGGCCCGAACAGCGGGGCGTGAACGGCGGATCGTTGTAGCCGCTGAACACCTGGAACGGCTGCGTCGGATGGGCCACGCGCGCGAAGATCGGCGCGACCTGTGCGCAGGCGGGAGGAACCGTCGAGCGGGTCTGACACCAGACGACGGTGTCCGTCGGCGGTCTCGCCTGCAGGGGCATCTTGGTGCCGTGCTGGAGATCGACGAACCGGTTGTACTTCGCCGCCTTCCACACCAGCGCGAGATCGCAGCCGGCCGCCTCCAGGCTGGCGACGGCGCGATGCGCGTGGCCCTCGTCGACAAGCCGGCGCAGATCGCCCGACAGCTTCTTCTTGGTGAGCAGCGGTTCCTGCTTGGATGCCGCCGCGCTGCCCGCGCTGCCCGCGTCGGGCTGCTCCGCCGCCTCCAGCGTCGCGATCAGCTTTCGGGCGTGGGTGACCCTCGCGTCCAGCGCCTTCGGCGCTTCCGCGACGAAGCGCCGCAGCGACGCCAGCGCGCCCGCGCGATCGCCGAGCTTCTGCTGGCACACGCCCATCAAGTAGTGCGGCTCGTTCGCCTTCGGCATCAACTCGCTGTAGCGACGATAGGCGACCACCGCGCCCTCGCAATTCCCGTTCCGCTGGCTCAACGTCCCCAGCAGATACCAGGACCGCGCGTCTTTCGGATCGGCGGCGACGGCCCCCTCGAGAGCCTCCTGCGATTCGTCAGTCGGTGCCGGCGCAGGTTCGGGCGCGGGCGCCGGTCGCGCGCGCGAGCACGCCGCCAGCAAGGCCAGCGCCGCAACCGAAGCGCGCGCGATCGTCATTTCCCGCGGCGACCTTCCTCGAAGGTCACCTGCAGCTTCATTTCTTTGCCCTCGCGCTTGACCACCGCCGTGACGGTCTCGCCCGGCTTGCTCGCGTTCAGCGCGTACATCAAATCCTCGACGCCGGCGATTTGATGCGTGCCGAGCTTGACCAGGATGTCGCCCCTGCGCAGCCCGCCCTTCTCGGCCGGCGCGCCGCCGCGCACGCCCGCGAGCAGCACGCCAGGCGCGCCGCCCGGCGGCCCGGCGTAGTCCGGAATCGTCCCGAGCGACGCGTTGAAGCTGCGCGCGTCGCCCTCCGCGGGAGGCCCCGTCATGCGCTGGAACGTGAATTCGGCGGGACGCGCCGCGACGCGCGTCGCGAGCGACTCCACCGCGACGGCGATCTGCGCCGCGCCGCTGGCGTTGATGCGATCGGCGGCGTCCGACGGCTTGTGATAATCGCTGTGCGATCCGGTGAAGAAGTGCGCGACCG
>DATMZL010001280.1:0-2590 GCA_035607075.1 Polyangia bacterium | reverse complement strand
TCCCAGTATCGGTCGTAACGCACCGGCGAGAAGTCGAACAGCTCCCAGCCGGGCGGCCGATACGACGCCGCGACGAGCGCGGCCGTCCATTCGACGCGCGCGCCGGCCATGGCGCCGCCCGCGTAGTACTGCGCCGAGGCGCTCATCTCGATGCTCTCGCCGAGCACCAGCGGCACCGCGCCCGCGTGCGTGACGTCGTCGTTCAACGCGACCGAGAACGCGGGCGTCCGGAACTCCTCGATCGCGATCGGGTGCGTGTGCGCGCCTACGCGCGCGCCGAACCTGAACATGGCGCGTCCCAGGTTGGCGTTGGCGGGCAGCGCCACCTCCAGATCGAAGCCGCCCCGGTCGGACAGCTTCGCGGCGCCCTCGGCCAGCTTCACGCCGCGCGAATCAGTGAGCGCGTACGTCACCTCTTCTCCCGCCGCGGGCAGCGCCACGCCCGGATTGACGCCGGAGTGCGTCCCGCGCAGCCAGCCCTTCACGTAGATCTTCTCGCCTGGCTTGTAGGTGAAGCGATCGTCGGTCACGTACCAGAGCGTGTTCTCGTCGCGCACGGCCCGCTCGAACGAGTGGATCGCCATGAACGTCGTGTCGTCCGCAGGCCCGGGACCGGCGCGGGCTAACAGCAGGGCGGTCGGGAAGTGCGTTCGCCGCTTGCGCTCCCCGCGCGGCGGCAGCTGAAAACCGACGCGGCCACTCGCGTCGCTGACCGCGGATGCCGTGTATTCCGGACGGTCCTCTACGAGCAGCGACGCGGCGACACCGGCGCGCGGCTCGACAAGCTTGGCGGGCGTGATGTCGTGAACCCACGCGCTCGCCTTCTCCTGATCGAGGCGCGCCGACAAGCCCAGCGTCGTGACCTGGATCCAGGCGACGCGCTTGCGTTCGAGATCCTTCCGTCTCGCGCTCGGTACCGCTGCGGTCGCGATCGCGACGACGTGACCCGTGCCAGACGCCGCCAAGGCCGGCCGCAGATCGACACGGATCCGTCCGCCGTGGCGCGGGCCGATCGTGTGCGTCTGGTCGACGACACGCCGGCCCGGCGGGCTCGGCCGCCGGCCCGCCTCGTAGTCCTGGAACGCGAAGTAATCGGCTGGCCGAACCTGGAACAGCTGCACCCGCACCGACGTGACCGCCTCGGCGGTGATCACCCATTGCGGCAGCGCGAATCGCGGATCCAGGACCTGGAGCCCGCTCGGCGCGTCGAGCAATGAATTGAACAGCTCGGGCCCGGTGGTGAACGACGGCCGGCGATCGCCGGTCAGGGGCTGCCCGTAGACGTCGACCAGGTCGTCGCCGATCACCACCGTGGAGGCGCGCCCGACGGCGTCCGGCGCGAGAAGCCAGACGCCGCTTCCCGTGAGTGGGTGGTCCTGAAACCGCGTGCCCTCGATCTGCACCTTGCTCGAACGGTAGGACCCAGGATCGACGGAGTTGCTGAACTCCACGCCGAACCCGCTCTTGGCCGGGCAGGTCGCGCCGGCCATGCGCGGCTTCGACATCCCGGCGCACTGCACGCCATCGACCTTGAAGCGTCGCACCACCACGACGCCGTGGTCGCTTCCCTGGGTCGACACGCGCGGGCCCTCGTTCGAGGGAGCGCCCCTGGAAAGCGCGACCCGGACCGCTTCACCGGCCGGCCACTCGCCCACCGGCGCAACGAGCAGATGATTCGCGCCGAGCAGCTCCGAAACTTTGGTCGCGTCGAACTTGAGCGCCGGGTTCTTCGTCCAGAGGCGTTGCGCGTCGGCGAGGCCGATCGGCTTCCACGCCAGCGCCCTGCCTTTCGTGGTCTCGACGCGCAGGAATCGCGACAGCCGCTCCCTGTCGAAGGCCTGATCCAGCCGGATGGCCAGCGGTGAATCAGGCCGCAGGTCCGACTCCGGGTAAGCGCCCACGATCGTGATGGGGACGGTGGCGAACCGTCCGATCGCGTCGGCCGCCAGAGTCGCCCCGCTAATGGCGCGCGTGCCGGCGGGGACGGTCACGACGAAGTCGGTCGCTCCGGGGAGCCGCGCGCCGGCCACCGTGAAGGTCAACACGCGCGTATCGATCCAGCGCCAGGTGCCGTCGACGCGTGGGGTGATCGCGGCGGGCGGCTTGCCAACGGCGCCCACCGCCGCGACCGCGACCATCGGTTCGTGGAAAGCGATCGTGATCTCCGAGCCCATCGCGACCTCGCCTTCGGGCGTGATGCGCGGCGGATCCAGCGCGCGTGTCACCGGCGCCGTTGGCCTTGGCGCCTGACCGACCGGCTTTCCACCCGGCGACACGAACGCGATCGGTTGCACGGCACCGGGGCGGGGAGGCGCCGCCGACGGCGCGCGCAGGGCCGTTGTTGCGGCATTCCGCGCCGACAGGTCGGGCAGCGGCTCGAGCCGCGCGACCAGCGCGGCCGTCTCGTCCTTGGAGAGCGGGCCGACGGCGGCGCCGTTCGCCGGCGGCGTCGGATCGGGCAGGCGAGCCGACATCTCTCCGGCAGCGTTGCCAGTCTCGATGTCCACCTGCGGCCGGCCCGCGCGCGCCGCGTCGGCCGCTGCCGCCGGCGCCCTGGGATTGCTTGGCTGTCCCCCCGGCCCCGACGGCG
>DATMZL010001603.1:0-4064 GCA_035607075.1 Polyangia bacterium | reverse complement strand
ATCTGCGTGCGAAGGCCGTCCGACTTCACGTCCAGCACACCCGTGCGCCGATCCGCGACGAGGTCGAGCATCGTCCCGATGAGTGACAGTGCATTGCCCTCAGAAGGCGCCATCCGATCCGGCTAGCGTAACGTATCTGCTGAAAAAACTCGCGGGCTGCTACGGCAGCGCCGGCGCTTTCCAGTCGCTTTCCAGTCGACCTGTCGGCCAGTCGGCCTGGTTGAGCATCTTGTACGAGCAAGGCGCCATATCCGTGACGGCGGCGTGATAGCGCCTCCCGGCCGAACGGATCACGCGCGGTCAGCGCGCGGGCGTGCTGAAGGCGTCGTAAGCGGCGCGCGCCAACCGAGCGATCGTTCGCTCGCGCGTCGTGATGTCGGCGGGCGATGCGTGCACGAAGACCGCGACCGCGATCCGATGGCCATCCGGCAGCGTGATCAGCCCGACGTCGTTGGTCGCGTCGGTCGTCCCCCAACGCGTGTCCGACATGCCCGTCTTGTGCGCGACGAGCGTGCCAGGAGGAAGCGCGCCCTTGATGCGCTGCTGGCCGGTCGTCACGCGCAGCAGGATGTCCTCGAGCAGCGCCGCGCTCGTCGCCGACAACCCGACCTCGTGCCGCGCGATCTTCGCGAGCAGCGCGATCATCGCGACCGGCGTCGTGGTGTTGTCCTTGCCCGCGCCCAGCTCCATCTCCGAGTACCGGATCGTGATGTGGTCGATGCCGAGCGACCGGATGCGTGCGTCGACGACGCGCGGGCCCCCTAGAATCGCAAGCAGCTTGTCGCAGGCGATGTTGTCGCTGGTGATGACCATCGCCTCCAGCAGCTCGCGGATCGTTTTCTTGGACGGCACCGTGATCAGCGTGCCCGGGCCGCCGCGCGCGTCCGCCGGGCCGAGCGCGACGACGCGCGCGAGCTCGAGCTTCTTCGCGTCGACCTGATGCAAGACTTCGATCGCGATCGGCAACTTGAAAACGCTCTGCATCGGGAACCTATCGCGCTCGTGCCATCCCAGCGATCGCCCCGTCGTCAGGTCCAGCGCCGCGAATCCGACCGTCCCACCCGCGGGGGCCACCATCTCCTCGTAGGCCGCGCGCGACGGCGTCCCGACCGCGACCAGCAACGACATCAGGAATGGCGTCATCGGCGGACGCTACCGCGCGCCGTATGGGCTGGCTAATTTGAGGGTCGGGGTGCCGGATGGCACAAGAGATCCCGATCGAGGAGCTCGAGAAGAGCGTTCAGGCCGTCACCTGGCAGCGCGGCCTCGTCGCGGCCGGGGTGCTGTTCGGGGCAATCTTGATCGCGAAGCTGGCCGGCCGCTTCGTCAGGTGGGAGTTCTCCCGGGAAGTCAGGGGCGCGGCCTTCGCGTTCAGCAAGCTGTTGACCTACGGGCTCATCTTCGCCGGCGGGGTGGCGGCGCTGGCGGTGCTGGGGATCCCCCTGTCATCCCTGGTCCTGACGTCCGGCGCGCTGCTGGTCGGTATCGGGTTCAGCCTGCAACACGTCGTTCGCGACGTCGTTGCCGGCGTCGTGATCCTGGTGGAGCAGTCGATCCGGAAGAACGACTTCGTGTCGTTCGGGAACACGACGGGCACCGTCCAGCAAATCGGCCTCCGGGCGACGCAGTTGCTCACGCGCGACGACACCGTTCTGGTGGTGCCCAACCATTTGCTGGTCACGACCGAGGTGACCAACCACTCGCACCCCATCAAGCGGTCACGGTTGCGCGTGGACATTCCGACCGACGTCGGTGAATCCGCCGATGAGGCCCGCGACGCCATCGTGAGCGTCGCGGAGCACCATCCGGACGTGCTCGCGGACCCAGCTCCGTTCGTGACCCTCGACGCGATCGAGCCGGGTGCGTTCCGATTCTTTCTTGTCGTATGGGTGCACGAGCCGATCACCGGCATCCGCGTCGCGTCCGAGCTGCGCTTCGCGATCTCGCGCGTCTTCGCGGAGCGCCGGATCCGTTTCGCCACCGCGACAGTCGCGCTGAGCCCGCCCCACGCCCACGACACCGACGGCGACAGCCCCGAATGGCCTCGGCCCCCGACTGAACATTAGAGCTCCGATCCGGTCCCCTCGCCCCGCGCAGCGGGGAAAGGGTTAGGGGGTTAGGGTGAGGGGTCTTCACCTAGATGCTCGCGGCGAGCTGCGCGAGCGTCAGCTTCGGTGGCAAAGCGCGGCGCGGCGCGGCCAGGATCTTGCGGGCGCCGGTCGGGATTTCGTCCTCGACTTCGCGATGCGCGACCGCGAGCGCCGGATCGCGCTCGACCGCGTCGACAAGCTCGGCGACCGTCGTCTGCGCCGGATCGAACGCGAGGCTGAAAGCCTGCTTGGCCTCGACCAGCAGGTGCCGATCAACGAGCCGCACGCAGAGATTCCGCACCAGCTGCGGCGGCAGGCGGAGCGTGCGGGCGAGCTCGTCCTCCGAAAGCTCGGGCGGGCCGACCGCACCCGGCCGCCGCGCGAGGCGGATCAGGATGGCCATGCTCGCCTCGCGCTCGCCGGCCAGATCGAGCGCGAACGCGCGCGCGCCGTGAATGAGAACCGCGTCGACGTGGTGGGCGACGGCGATCTCCGCGCCGATCAGCAACGCGCACCAGGACGAGAACGACCACATCAAGAAAACGGGGAACGCCAGGAAGCCCGAACCGAGCGTGCTCGCCTGCGACACGCCGAGCTGGAGACTCACGTAGGCCCAAAATACGATCGGCAGCGCCAGCGCCGACACGAAGCCCCCCACGCAAGCAGAGACGAACGGGATCCGGGCCCGCACCGCGGCCCAGTAGAGCAGGGTCGACGCCAACCACAGGAAGCCGAATCCGACGGCCACCAGCAAGAAAATGTCGAGCCCGGGAATCCACCCGATCAGGCGGTACAGCCGTTGCCCGGACGACTGCCGAACAGCAGTCTGGAGAAGACCGACGACGCCGACCACGACCGGCGGCATCAACAAGAGCGCGAGGTAGCCAAACGCCCGCGCGGGCCGCGGCGTCTGCCGCCCCGAACCGGAGATCGTGAACAGCGCGCGCTCCGTGACGCTGAACATCTTGCTCGCGACGTAGAGAAGCGCGGCGAGACCGACGAGGCCGGTGACTTCGCCGGCGCGCTCGACCGCGCCGAAGATCTCTGCGAGCGCGGCGTGCAGCAACTGGTTACCGCTCGCCAGCGACTGCTGTGCGGAGAGATCGAACCTCGCCATCGGCAAATGATCGGTCAGCTTCAGCGTCCACAGGACCACGACCAGCATCGGCACGATCGAGAACACCGTGAAGAAGGTGAGCGACGCCGCCAGCATCGTGATCCGGTGGACGACGAAGCCCCGGCCGACGAAGATCGCGATCCGGAACAACCGATTTCCCAGCGCCCGGAAAAATCCGAGCTGGGATCGATCGCGGCTCCAGACGGCCTGCGCGCGCTCGCCGACAAACCGACTCACGCTGGCGATGCCAGGAATCCGCCGCAACCAGGACATCCTTGACTGAAACTGGGTCGCGCGACCGGCGCCGCAATGATTCGCCGGACGATACGGCCGGAGGACACGCAGATACGAGAAGGTAATGTCCGCCGCCGGGGGACGGACGTTCGCGCGGGCACGCCGTCTGCATTGGCCAACCGGCATGGCGACGATGACGGTCGAGGGCTCGACGATGCCAACCCCTGCGCGCCGTCGCGTCGCCATCGCCTGCCAGGGCGGAGGTTCACATACGGCGTTCACGGCCGGGGTTCTCGAGGGCGTGCTGGCGAGGCTACCGGCGGACGTCGAGATCGCTGCGCTCAGCGGCACGTCGGGCGGCGCGATCTGCGCCGCGCTCGCCTGGGACGGCCTGGTGCGGAATGACCCGATGCTCGGCGTGAAGAAGCTGCAAGGGTTCTGGAAGGCGATGTCCGCGAGCGATCCCGTCGATCAGATCATCAATCACACGCTGATGGGCATCCAGGACCTCCGCGATCTCATGGTCATGCCCGAGGTGAGCCCCTACAACCTTCCGACCTGGGGCGAGGACCGGTTCCGGACGATCCTGAACGACTACTTCAACTTTGCGGAGCTCCGCGTCC
>DATMZL010001250.1:0-2245 GCA_035607075.1 Polyangia bacterium | reverse complement strand
CTGCGTCGCGGCGTCCGCCTTGTCCTCGTCCGAGGGATTGCGCGCGAACGCCTTCGGATCGGTGCGCGACTTGCGCTCCAGGCCGCACATCAACTCGACTTTTCGAGAACAGTAATTGATCGTCACGTCCGGCTGGCCGCGGTCGCGTAACGCCTTCAGTTCGGTATCGCTCCACTGAAAGCCGCAGACGTAATCGCGGTCGCGCAACGACAATTCGCGGCCCTCGTGCGTCGCCCGCTCACCGTCCTCGAACCACTGCACGATGCGCGCGTGCAGGTCGTCGAGGTTGCGTGGGTAACGATCGGACGCGATGCCCGGCCCGGCCTTCGGACGCGATGCCTCGGCGGCCTCGGGCGCTGTGGGCGGGTCGGGGTAAAGCGACTGGCTCACGTTGTCACCGCCTGCAACTGGGCATTGGACAAAGCCGTGTTCCAGTAGGAGACGCGGCGGACGTACCCGTTCAGAGGATTGTTACGCCCGGTGCCAAACGTCAGCCGCGTCGGCGTCGGCAGCGCGGCGGGCGCGCCGGACGCCACCGCGCTACCGTTCGTCGCGACGGTCACCGCGATCGGCGCGCCGCGCGCGTAGGTCAGTCCGACCTTGTTGACGCCGACCGCGACGGCGCCCGCCGAAGTCAGCGAAATCTGCTGCACGCCGCCAACCCAGACGATCGCCACGCCGACATTGCCGCCGCCGGCCTGCCGCGCCGCGATCACGTCAGCGACGGTTCCGGCGTCCATCGTCGCGTATTCGACGTTGGCGCCAGGGTTGACGCGTGGCAGGTAGACCTCGGCGACGAGCGAGCCGTTATTGGCGTCGAGCGGGGCGGCGACATAAACGGCGGTGTCCACCGTCCGCGCCACCGCCGCCGCCGTCGTCGGTATCCATGAACTCGCTGCCGCGCCGGCCTCGAGTTGCGCGTTGAGCACCGACCCGGTCACCGTCGCCGTCAGCGATCCGGCCGCCGGGGTGAACGTCAACGACACGCGCTGCGGGAAAGCGCCGGTGCCGGCCAATGGCCCGGCGGTCGAGGCGCCGCTGAGCGTCACCGTGCCCGTGCCGTAAAACGACAGCGTGTAAGCCTGCGCGGTGACGGTAACGGTCTGCGTGCCGAGCGTCGCCGAGTTCAGCAGCAGGTTGGTGCGCGGCTCCTCGATCAGCAGTCCGCGCAACGCCAAACTGACCGGGTCATAATCCCAACGCGGCGCGTTCGCGCTCGCCATCAGCAGCGCGCCGGTGCTGTCAAAGTATGTCCCGACACTCGTGCGGGTGAACGTGACGCCAGGCGGCAGCGTGCCGGCGACGGTGAAGTCCAGCGCGAGCGATGGCGCCGCGACGACGACGCCGCCGTTCCGTATCCCGCCGCGGCACGAGTCGACGGCGTGGGTGTCGGTGACACACTGGGCGTAAGCCGAGACCGGCAGCGCCGCACCGGCCAGCAACAGGGCGCGGCGGCCTACCACTCGCGTGCCGCGAAAGCCTGCGCCGTGGTGGCGCCGATGATCGAGAACGCCTGGCCGCTGGCCGGGACCATACAGAGATATTGCTGCCCGGCCGGGATGAGGATCGACGGCGGCCCCGCGATCGCCGTCGCCGTCTCCGACACCCACAAACTGCCCGCCGATTGGTTCTGGATCACGCACCCGTGCCGCCCGGCCCAGGCCGGCATCAACGCCTGCGCGGCGCCGCCTGTCGTGATCGTGCCCGAGCGGTCGGCGTAGGTGAGGGCAGGCGCCTGCGCCAACGCCACGGCGGGCAGCAGCAGCGCGGCCAGCATTGTCAGGACGCGGATCATGGCTCGACAACCTCCTTGATGGGATTCCGGCGCGCCGCGTCCATGGCGTCGGTGAACCAGATCAGCAGCCACTCGCGCTCGACCTTGAGGCCTTGCGCCGCGGCGTTCTGAGCCGCCGCCTCGGTCCACTTCGCGGGATCGGCGCCGACCGCGCGCTGGAACTCCGCGCCGCTCATCGCCTCATAATCAGGCATCGTCCGGCCCTCCGTTCTGGTGTCCGAAAACGACCGTATACGGACAGGCGGTTTCACCATGTCCAGAATATAGCGTTTCGCCATTGTGGACGGTTAAATCCGGCGGACATCGTTTTCGGACGATCACGCCACCCTCCAGTCGCGCAACGGGCGCTCGTCGCGCGCGAACGCCGCGTCCCAACTGTCCATCACCTTCGGCCGCTCCATGTCGCGAACGTAAGGACGTGACATCATGGCATAGCGTAACGAGTCGACC
>DATMZL010001249.1:0-2484 GCA_035607075.1 Polyangia bacterium | reverse complement strand
GCGGCGCGCCGAGGCGACGCGCCTGCTCGCCGATCCGCGCGCCCGCGATCAGGTCCACCGCTTCCACGCGATGTGGCTCGGCTACCGGGCCATCCCCGGCAGCGCCGATCTGCTCGCCGCGTTCAACACCGAGACGACCGCGCTCATCGATAAGGTCGTCTTCGACCAGCCGGCGAGCTACCTCACGGTGTTTTCTTCCGACCAGACGTACGTAAACATTCTCCTCGCCACCCAGTACGGGCTGCCGGCGCCCGCCGGCGGCGCGGGCTGGGTGCCTTACGGGACGAGCGGGCGCGCCGGCATTCTTTCGCACGGCGCCGTCCTCGCCGCGTTCAGCAAGTTCTCGGACACCAGCCCGACCCAGTGCGGGATCCTCGTGCAGACGCGCCTCCTCTGTAACGTCGTCCAGCCGCCGCCCGCGAACGTCAACGTGGATCAGCCGCCGCCCGCCACCACTTCGATGTGCAAGCTCGATCGGTACGCCGCGCACCGCTCGGTCGCGAGCTGCGGCGCCTGTCACAACAACCTCGATCCGATCGGCATCGGCCTGGAGCAGTACGACATCGGTGGCAAGTTCCGGACGAGCGACGACGGCCACCCGGAGTGCCCGCTCGACGGCAACGGCATGCTACCGGGCTACGGCACGTTCAACGGGCCGGGAGAGCTCGGTCAGAAGCTGATCGACTCCGGCAAGCTCGAACACTGTTTCGTCGAGCACCTGCTTCGCTATGCGGTGGGCCGCGCGCTCTATCCCGAAGAGCAGGGCGCGGTCGACACGCTGGCCGGTGGGTTCAAGGCGGCGAGCTACTCGCTGACCGACACGTTACTCGATTACGTCGCGAGCGATCGGTTCGCGCTCCGGACGGAGGACGCGCCATGAAGAAGATCCGTCTCAGTCGCCGTACCATCCTGCGCGGGATCGGCGGCGTCGCGGTCGGCTTGCCCGTGCTCGAGTGCATGCTCGACGGGAACGGCGAGGCGCTCGCGCAGTCGGTTCCCTTGCCCAAGCGCTACGCCATCGTGTTCGCGGGGCAGGCGCTGGGCGGCGACGACTGGGCGGACAACACGTCGATCGTGGCCGGAAAGCGCTCGACGGATACGGCGGCGTTCATCGTGCCGCCCGAGACCGGCAGCGGATACACGATCACGCTGCCGCTCAAGCCGCTCGCCGATCTGAACCTGATGGGGGACTTCAGCCTGGTCTCCGGGCTGCGCATCCCCTTCAGCGCCAGCTCGGTCGACGCGGCCGACGTCCCGGCGGGCGGGGCGTTCCGCGACTTCCACGGCGGCGGCGCCGGGCCGCTCCTGTGCGGGACGCGGTCGCAAAGCTCCTCCTTCACCTGCCGCAGCGCCACGTCCGACCAGATCGTCGCCGGCTTCAACAAGCCGGGCAGCATAGGCGCGCTGGTCGTGCGCGCCCAGCCGGCCTGGTACCTGAGCGGCAGCAGCTTCTCCGGGCGCCAGTACATCTCGTACAAGGGCGACGCCGCGCCGATCGAAGCCCAGACGAGCCCGTCCATCGTCTACCATTCGCTGTTCGACGGGTTCACGCCCACCGACGCGACGGCCAAGGCGCAGCACGACTTCGACCTGCGCGCGCGACAGAGCGTGCTGTCCCTGATCACCGACAAGCGGAACCGCGTGCTCGGGAAGGTGGGCGCGAGCGACAAGGTCCGGCTCGAGCGCCACTTCGACGAGATCCGCGATCTCGAGCTGCGGATCGCGGCGATGCCGCCGGTCGCGGGCGGGCAGTGCCAGCCGCCGAAGGATCCGGGGCCCGATCTGCCGGTGGGCGGCAACAACGCGGGGTCGGGCTCGGACACGATCGCCACCAACACCGGCTACAGCGACGAGGCGACGCGCGCGCGTCTGCTCGCGGATCTCATTCACATGGCCTTCGTCTGCGACATCACGCGCGTGGCCACGCTGCAGATCACCGTGTTCCAGTCGCACATGAACGTCTACCCGTTCAGCAGCGCGCTGGGCGTGCCAATCCGCGCCGACCTGCACGAGTGCGGCCACAACGGCGACGCGATGACGCGCGGGCAGATCCCGGTCAGCACGTGCCTGCAGTGGCACGTCTCGCACTACGCGTACCTGCTCGACAAGCTGAAGAACACGCCCGAAGGCGCGGGAAACGTGCTCGACAACTCGGCGATCATCTTCATGCCCGAGGCCGGCCACGGCCAGCAGCTGAACGACGCGATGAGCGCGAACGCCACGCACTCCGTCGAGAAGATGGTGCTGCTCGTCGCCGGACGCGCGGGCGGCCTCAAGCCCGGCCGGCACATCGCCGGCGCGCAGGCTCACCCCGGCCAGGTGTTGATCAGCGCGATGCAAGCGGTCGGCTACACGAAGAACACCTTCGGCGAGGTCACCGGATCGCTCGCCGACCTGTTCGGCTAGCTGCTCCCGCGCGAAGCGCGGGTGTGCAGCTATTTCTGAGATGTGCTCTAGCTACTTCTTCGCGTCGTTTCTGGCCTT
>DATMZL010001242.1:0-5087 GCA_035607075.1 Polyangia bacterium | reverse complement strand
GGCCCAGGTCCGTCGGGGGGCCGATCACCATGTGTCCGTCGGTGAACGCCAGGTGATGAAGCTGCGCGTGGTTGCGGTACATGATGCGCGGCCGCAGCGGGCGGTGCATCGGGTTGCGGTGGACCATCCACTCGATGAAGTTCGCGATCACCAGGAACACGGGCAGCAGCAGCCAGTCGGCCGCGCGCGCGCGCGCCGCGAGCACGAAGCCCAGCGTCGCCAGCGCGCTCGCCAGCACCAGGGTCAGCGCCATGTGCCGCCAGGGCGAGTAGCGCGCCGGGATGTGTTCGGCGCGCACGAAGCGCAGCTCGGCCGACGGTGGCGCGCGATCGGGCAGGGTGGAATTCGCCTGCGTCATATCCGATTATGGCTGCCGGAGAGCTACACGCGCCATGCCATCCTTTGACGTAGTTTCGAAGGTCGACCTGATGGAGCTCGACAACGGGCTCAACACCGCCAAGAAGGAGCTTGGCCAGCGCTACGACTTTCGTGGGACCAACACCGACATCGAGCGCGGGCCCGAAGGCATCATCATCCGGTCGTCGGATGAGCCGCACGCGGCGGCGGCGCTGACCGTCCTGCGCGAACGCATCGCCAAGCGCGGCGTCTCGCAGCGCGCGCTGGATCCCAAGCCCGTCGAGGCGGCGGGCGGGCGGACGGTGCGCCAGCTGGTCCTCATCAAGCAAGGGATCGAGATGGAGACCGCCAAGAAGATCGTGAAGGCGGTCAAGGACAGCAAGCTCAAGGTGCAGGCGCAGATCCAGGGCGACGAGCTGCGCGTGACGGGCAAGAACCGCGACGACCTGCAGGCGGCGATCGCGCTCATGCGGCGGAACGACTTCGGCCTCGACCTGCAGTTCGTCAACTTCCGCGACTAGCTTCGGGCGCGCGCGCGGCCGGCCTTCAGAAAGGCGCCGCGCTCGCCGAGGAGCGCTAGTCGCTCCGCGCCGCAGGCGCGGTGTGCGACTACTTCTTTCCGGTAGCCGCACTCTCGCGCTTTGCGCGAGAGCGGCTAGACTCGCGGCGTGCGCGAATTGACGCGTGAGGAGCCGGCGAGCTTTGCGCGCCGCGTATCATCGCGGGCGGGTTCGGGAACCCTCTCAGGGGTTCTGACGCTATCGATCCGAAGACATCGCCTGCTGATGGTGATCGCGCTGGGTGTCGCCGCGGTGGGCGGTTGTCATCGGCGCAAGCCGGCGCCGGCGCCCGCGCCCAGAACGGCGGCGGCGCCCCCGGTGAAGCCGGCGCGCGCGTCGATTCCGCAACGCAAGCCGATGGACGCGCTCGCGGACGGCGAGACCTACGTCTACGAGAACGGCGTCGCCCGGCGCGAGAAGATCGAAGCCGCGCGCGCCGCCGGCTACCTCGACGTGAACCTCGGCGATCGCTGGGCGCCGTACATCCTCCAGGACGGCGAGGGCCCCGACGCGAAGATCAACGCCTACCGCGAGACGTTCGCGAAGCTGGCGAACGAGGAGCTGAACGCCGACGGCGATGCGCCCCGGCCCGGCGAGCACAACTACCTGGAGGTTTTTGGCATCCCGCCGTCGCTGTCGGTCCTCGCGGCGCGCGCCAAGGCGACCGTCGTGCCGGCCTACGAGGACTGCGTGGACGCCGTCGATCGCCAGGGCCTGGAACAGTGGACCGGCGACGTCATCTACCTGGATCGCGATCGGGCGCGTCGCGAATACGACCAGGCCACGCAGGACGCCGCCTGGCTGGACAAGTCGATCGCCGCGCTCGCGGCGAGCACCGCCGGCGACAGTCCCAACCCGATCCCGCTCGCGCGTGACAAGGCGATTGCCGAGGTGCGCGCCGATCCGAAGCTGCGCGGCCGCGTCGATCGCTTCACGCGCGGGCAGGCGCGCGTGCGGGCGGTCCGCGCGATGCAAGCGCGCATGCTGTGCGAGGGCCTCCTGACCGCGCGCAGCCGGTACACCGACGGCATGTACGACCTGCCCTCGCACGAGGCGCTGGCGACCTGGGAGCGAAAGCACGACATCTTCGGCTGGGGTTTCCTGGGCGGCGAGACGCTGGGCATGTTGCTGCGCCCGCCGCGCGCGCTGGCGCTGGAGGCGTTCAAGCGCCTGCTCGCCGAGCGTGTCGCCGACGCCGCCGGCATCGTCGAAGACGGATCGATCAACGCGCTCCGCAAGAAGAACCCGCCGACCTGGAAGGATGCGGACGGCGTCGCGCAACCCGTGCCCAACCTGATCGAGGATTACGTGAACGCGATGCTGGTGGCGATCGGCGTCGCGACGCCCGAGGACATGGTCGCGTTCCTGCGCGCGCACATGACGCCGCTCCCGTTGCTGCACATCGCGTTCAAGGCGCCGCCGCTGCCCGCGTACTACACGCCCGACGAGGACGCGACGGAGATGGACCTGTCCGCGCAGATCGATCGCGGCGACATCTGGTACGACTTCCCGTTCGACGCGCGCGGCAAGCCGATCGTGCAGCGCCGCGATCACTATCCGCACCTCACGCTGTTCGTGAATTGGCACGGGCAGAAGATTCCGCTCGTGAAATGGCGGACGACGATCGGATCGTGGCGCAGCGAGATGCACGCCGACGGGCACGTCTATTACAAATACAAGAACTCCGACATCGGGCCGCGCGTCTGGCGGCAGATCGTCGCGACGCCGGTCTGGATTCCGCCCGACGGCACGCCTGCGAAGGATTTGCTGAAGACGAAGGTGCTCGATCGTAAGGTCGGGCCGGTGACGGTCGTCAACACGGACGTGATGGGCCCGGGTTATCAGTCGGCGTACGGTCTGGTCATGGGCATCCACATCGATCCGAAGCGGGGCGGCTTCGACAACCAGATCCGCACGCACGGGTCGGTCGACTACACGTCGATCGCGCGCCGCTTCTCGCACGGGTGCCACCGCCTGGTGAACAACCGCGCGGTGCGGCTGTTCGACTTCGTGCTGCGCCACCACCGGTTCCGTCGCATTGGCGACGTGCCGCTGAACCTCAAGAAGCGGTTCGAGGTCGAAGGCGAGCCGTATCGCTACGCGCTGACGACGCGCGGCTACTACTACGAGCTGGCGCATCCGATCGAGATCGAGGTGCTGGAAGGCAAGATCATGGGCGAGGTGAAGAAGCCGATCACCGCGTACGTGCGCAAGCCTGGGGTCGATTACGAGGACGCCAACATGGGCGTAGGGGACGCGGCTGCATCGACGGCGATATCGGCGCCCGGACGCGGACCGGAGCCCGGCCCCTGACCCGGGCCTCGGCGGTTGCGCTCGCGGTCGCGGCCGCCCTCGCGCCGCGCGCCGCGACGGCGGGGCCCGACTACGCTGCGACGACTGTTGCACGCGCGGAGGTCCAAGGGCCGGCGACGGATCTCGACGTCACGCTGGATCCGGACGGCCAACGGATCGCGGGCCACGCGCGGCTGCGCATCGTCAACGATCGCGCGAGCCCGTTGTCTGCCCTGCACTTCTTGCTGTACCCGAACGCGCTCGGCGAGCGCGCGCCCGCGCTGAACGACGTGCGCTTTCACTGGCTGTACCCGGGCGGGTTCTCGCCTGGCGACATCGAGCTGACGAATTTTCGCATCGACGGCGTGCCCGCGCCGATCACGACCGGCGACCTTTTGCGGCGGCAAGCGCTCGTTGAAGCGCCGCTTGCGACGCCGCTCGCGCCCGGTCAGGCGGTGACTGTCGACGTCGATTTCGTCACGCGAATTCCGCGCCGCTACGGCGCGTTCGGGTGCGACGGCGCGCGCTGCCGCTTGATGGGCGGTTTCTACCCGGTGCCGGTGCGCCCCACCTCGCCGGTGTTCACGAGCGCCCTGCCTATCGTGGTCGAACGCGCCGGGCGCACGCGCGTCAGCGTGAAGCTGCCGCCCGGTCTCGCGCTGGTGGTCGACGGCCAGCCGATCGTGAACGACACGGGCGGCCCCTTCGTCGTCGAAACTGACGATGCCCGCGCGCCGACGATCGTCACCGACGACGTCCTGCGCCCCGCCACGCTGACCGTCGGTGCGCACGTCGTGCGCTATCTCCACCGTCGGCCGCGGCCGCCGCCCAGCAACGACCAGCCGATGCCCTACGTGCGCGAGGACATCGCGGGCCTCGTGCTCGAGACCGCGCGCCAGGCGCTGCTGCTCACCGACGCGGCCGGCTTCCCGCGCGACCTGCCGCTGACGCTTGTCGAGGCGCCCCTGCGGCACGAGCTGGTGCAGCAGCACGGCGACGTGATCCTCGTGTCGGACCAGATCTTCCGGATCTTTCCGTTCGATCGCCTGCGCAAGTACCACCGGATGGAGATCGCGCACGCCGTGTTCGCGACCGTCGCCGACGCCGGCGTCCGCCTGCACGAAGCCCCAATCGATCGCGATCGGACGGCGGGCGTGCTCGCGTCGTACCTGACCGACGTCTACACGCGCACCGAGTTCCGCTACATCGAATATTTCCGCGAGCTGCTGGCGCCCATCGACTTCGTGCCCGCGATCGATCAGCTGATGTACGCGCCGCTGCTGGCCTCGCCGTCGACGTACTTCGGCGACGTCGACGATCGCGACGAGATCCGCGACGGTGTCTGGCGCTTCGCCAACCCCGGCCCCGGTCCGCGCCTGCTCTACAACAAGCTGCTGGATCTGGTCGGGCCTGCGCGCTTCCCGGCGCTGGCGCGCAAGCTGTACGCCGACCGGACGCCGCTGCGCCGCGCCGCCGCCGACGTGTTCGGCGCCGAGCTCGACTGGTTCTGGAAGCAGTGGCTGGACGACTTACCCGCCGTGAACTACCGCCTGGATTCCGTGCGCGTCGCCCCGGGCGGCGGGCGCGTCAGCATCGCCGTGCGGCGCGAAGGTGAAATCGTCCGCGAGCCCGTCGAGGTGAAGGTCGTCGATCGGCGCGGCGGCGAGCGCACGCTGGTCTGGGATGACGCTGCGCCGACGCGCACCTTCGAGGTCGAGGTGCCCGCCGGGCTCGCGTCCGTCGAGGTCGATCCGCGCCACCGCCTCGTCGAGACCGCGCTGGGATCGTTGCCCGCCGTCGACGATCCGCGCATGGACAACCGCCGCCCGCCCCGCTGGCGGCTGCTGTACGAGGGCGCGGGCGCGCTGTTCAACATCT
>DATMZL010000942.1:0-3022 GCA_035607075.1 Polyangia bacterium | reverse complement strand
CTGCGTCGGCGACAGCTTCACGGCCGGCTACGGCGCCTCGTCGTCGAACAAGTCGTATCCCGCGGATCTGGGAGTGATCTTCGGCGCCGGCGTGCAGGTCGGGAACTTCGGTCATTCGGGCGCGACGCTGCTGTCGGTGGGCGATCTGCCGTACATCAACCAGAGCGAATACACGGCGGCGACTTCTTTCGTCTCGGGCGCGGGTACGAACGCGTCCGTCGACGTGATCATCATGCTCGGGACGAACGACTCGAAGTCGTACAACTGGTCGCCTCAGGCGGGCAGCACGCGCGCGCAGCAATTCATGACCGACCTGGCGGCGCTGGCCGATCACTTCACGAGCCTGGCGACGCGCCCGGTGGTGTACCTGGCACTGCCGCCGGCGATCTACACGAACACGTTCGGAATCGTCGAGAGTGTCACGGCCAGCGAGATCGACCCGATCATCAGGCAGGTCGCGATGCAGAAAGGCGTGCCGATCATCGACGTGCACACGCCGACCACGGGGCACGCCGACTACTTCAGCGACGGTGTTCACCCGACGGACGCCGGATATGCGTTCGTTGCGCAGGTGATGCACGACGGTCTGCTGCGCGTGCCGACGGTCGCCATCACGATGCCGGCGGCGAACGCGTCGATCCCCACGACCAGCGTCGGCATTACCGCGGATGCGTCGGGCGGGACGGTGCCGATCGCGTCGGTCGCGTTCCTCGCGGGAACGGCGACGATCGCGACGGTCACGATGTCGCCGTTCACGACGACGTGGATGAACGTGACGCCGGGGCACTACACGCTGACGGCGAAGGCGACCGACAAGACGGGGGCGGCCGCGACGTCGGCGCCCGTGTCGATCGACGTCGGCGGCGCCGGCACGGGCTCGGGCGGTGCGGGCGGCGCGGCGGGCCGGGGCGGCGCGGGCGGCAGCGGCGGCGCTGGCGGTACGGCAGGCCGCGGCGGATCGGGAGGTAACGGCGGCGGTGGAGGCACTGGCGGTCGTGGCGGAACGGCCGGCGGCAGCACAGGCGGCGGCGGTCGTGGCGGTGGCGGTGGAAGCGCAGGCGGCGCAACCGGCGGCGCGACGGGTGGCGGCGCAGGTAGCGGTGGAAGCATCGGCGGCGGGATGGCCGGCGCAGGCGGCGGTGGCGGCGTGGTCACGACCGGGACCGCCGGCACGACCGGACGCGGCGGCACGACGGGCAGCGCGGGTGCGATCGGAACCGGCGGCACGACGGGCGCCGCAGGCGCCATCGGAACCGGCGGCACGACGGGCGCCGCAGGTGCTAACGGAACCGGGACAGGCGGCGCCGGAATGAGCGGCGAAGAAGGTGGCTGTGCATGCAGCCTCCCCGGCGAACCAAGATCGGCTCTCGCCGGGCTCGCGCTGCTGCTGATCGCGCTCGCGCGTCGTCGCCCGCGCAGTTAGGCAACGGCGTGACCAGAAGATAGCCGCGATCCCGCGCTTCGCGCGCGAGCGGCTGAGCACATCTCAGAAAATAGCGGCACACCCGCGCTGCGCGCGGGAGCAGCTAGTGTTCTGGGCCGAAGTCGAAGGCGACGGGCAGCGTCGTCGTCTGCGGAATCTGGATGGCGGCGGCGTTGATCGCCTTCACGGCGCAGGACTCGAAGTCTTCATGGCCGGGCGTGCGGCCGGGCAGGAACATCGCCGTCGCGGTTCCGGCGGCGCCGCGTTCCAGCCGCAGGTGCCCCGTGTACAGCGTCGGCTTTGGAAACTTGTGCGCGGCGATGCACGGCTGCATCGCGTGGCCCAGCGCGCGCGCGAGGGCCGGATCGATCTGAGCCTGCGGCGGCGCGGCCGCAGCCTTGTCGTTCTCTTCCTTCGTGCCGCTGCGGGGGCAGCCGGAAACGACGAAGGCGAACGCGGCGAAGACGATCGCGGCTGAATAAGAGCTAGGCAAATAAAACAATCGGCGCCTCCCGTTGTCCGGGGAGGCGCCGACCGGTTCGATCGTTGTGCCGTTCGCGTTCATGCAAATGGCACGAACCACCGACGGATGGACGTTATTCGACCGTGACGTCCGTGCAGTTGGTGACCGCGGTGCCCGCGATGCTGCAGGTCTGCACCTTGTTCGAAACGAAGAAGATGTACGAGGTGATCTTCGTGACGTACACCTTACCCGCCTCACCAGCTGGCGCGACCGCCGTGATCTGGCGGCAACCCGAGAACCCCGCAAGCGCTCCCACAAGCATGCTAGCTGCAATGAATCGCTTCATCGGATCATCCCTTTCGTTATTGGTCTTGGAACACCCGTACCGGGCCGGCATGGTACCTCGACTTCCCGCCGAATAGAGGCAAATCGTTCGTGCCGGAAGGTTCAACGATCATCGCGCATTGGCGTTCACGGCTGAGTTGAAACGTGCCGGCCATCACGGCACGAATTTGCCGCCAATGAGACGATGTGCCGCCGCGCGAAGACGATGAGCGCACATAAGAAATTGATCCTCGGCGCGGTCGGATTCGGCGTCATCGCGCTGGCGATCCTGCGCGCGCAATGTTCGACGGTCTCGAGCAGATGGGGAGCGGCGGCTACTTTGCGAAGTTCACGTTCCCCCAGACGGACGAAGCACGAGAAGAACAAGAACGACACCGGAAGCAGATCCAGGAGAGCTGCGCGCAGATCGCAGCGGCGTGGCGTGGCTACCTCGTTCGTTGCCTCGAGCCCAAGCCGGCCGACCGCGAACGGATCAACGCGGAGATGACGGAGCTCGCGAGCAAGGCGGTCAGCAAGCGGGTCGCCGGCTGCAACGGCAACGGCGACGCGGACCCGGGGTCCGACGAGGACCGGGCGGCGTGCCTGCAATTTTTCGCGTCGGACACGTGCGAAATCTTCGACTATGGGCGCGACCAGCTGGCGCTCGGTCTCGTCGAACTGATGGCGATGCGACCGCGCAAGCCGCAACCGCACATGAAAGCCTGTCCCTTCATCTTCTATTGATTCGGAGGACCGATACGTGAGCGCGAAACCATCGGCGGCGGTGACGAAGATCCTGGTGAAGCTCCGCG
>DATMZL010000781.1:0-2178 GCA_035607075.1 Polyangia bacterium | reverse complement strand
GATCGATCCGTTCATGGAGGCGCACGGCTGGGACGTCAGCGCCTACAGCGGTTTCTCGTTCTGGATCGCTGCAGGCGTCACCGCGCAGCCGCCCATCGAAACGCCGATCGGCGTGACGACGACCGACACCGTCATGGGGGGCAACGTCTGCAATGTTCTCGGCGGTGTCTGCGGGGACTACTACGCGACCCAGGGCAGGCGCTTGCCGCTGACGCGCACCTGGACGCGCTGGTCCATCAAGTTCGACGAGCTCACGCAGTACGGCTTCGGCGTGCCGCAGGTGGCGCCGCTCAACAAGAGCAAGATCGTCAGCATCATGATCTGGCCGCAGGCGCAGTTCGACATCTGGATCGACGACCTCCGCTTCGAACCCTGACGGTGCTCAGCGCCAGGCCAGGTCGGCGAACAGCAACGCCGCGACAAACGGACGCCCCCACGTGCCCGCGTCGTTGCCGGCGAAGTGGATCGTGACGCCGCCCGGGACCAAACCCGCAACGGCCCGCGCGCCGAACTGCAGCCACCACGTCATCTGGAACCCGCCGTCGGCGCGCGCATAAACAGCGCCCGCCGTCGTCGTGTGCGAGCTGGCGACCAGCGGGAACGAGGCCTCTCCGTCGACGGTCAGACGGATCGCCGCGCCCCCGGCGGCCAGGCGCGCGTGAAGGCTGCTGTCCGGCGGTTCGTAGGCGAGGAACAACGTTCCGCCGGCCAGCCATGCGCCGACGTTCGCAGAGCCCTCCGGTCCGCGGAGGGTGCTGGGTCGCAGCGGCGCGCTCACGTCCAGCGCGATCCCGAACGGACGCTTGATGAACTGGCCGAACGTCATCCAGAGCTGCATCGCCGGATCGCCCGCGCCGGGGCTGTAGAGCACGCCCGCGGCCGCCTGCAGTCCGGCGGATGGCGGTGGCGGCGGACCCGGCGGCGCGGTCTGCTGCAGGTTCGCGGGCGGTACGCGCGGCGGCGGCAACGGCAGATCAGAGCGCGACAGCAGCGTGGTGCGCAGCAGCTCGGCGGTCTGCAACGCGACCAGCCCGTCGTTCGGTCCGCCCGGATTTTCGTCGACGATCAGCTGGCGCAGCAGCGAGCGCCCCGTCGGCTGGTTCGCGACCCAGATCTCGACGCCCTTGCGCGAGGCCACCATCCGGATCGCCGCGGCCGCTTGGTTGGCGCGCCCGGTGGCGTCCAGCGATTCGACCGGCTCGCCCGTGCGCCACGGTTCGACCGTGACGACTTCGAACCCGAGCGCCGACACTTCGGCGCGAATCCGTTCCGCGAATGGATCGTCGCTCTCGTCGATCACGATCATGACGCGCAGGCGTGGCTCCGACGCCGC
The DNA here is from genome assembly GCA_035607075.1 of Polyangia bacterium. GTDB lineage: Bacteria > Myxococcota_A > Polyangia > Fen-1088 > Fen-1088 > JADGRB01. The sequence continues at coordinate 845 of DATMZL010000781.1, read as the reverse complement.
CGCGGCAGCGTCGAACCGGCCGACGAGGGCGCAGACGACCGTGAGGGCGAGGACAGCGCGGGCGGTCACTGAGCGAGAATAACCCTCGCGGACTAATCCGCGAGAATCACTCTCGCCGTGCCCGCGTAGGGCCCTTCCGGGAAGCGCTGCAGGTAGCGTTCGGCGTCGCGCCGGGCGGCCGGATGATCGCCGGCGCGATCACGCGCCTCCATCAGGCGGCCCACGGCGTCGCCCATCAGCGGCCCGTGCGGCTGCTCGTCGAGGTAGGTCGAGAACCAGCGCGCCGCCTCGGCGTACGCGCCGCGCTTCTCGAACGCCAGGCGTCCCAGCGAGAACGCGCCCGTCGCCGCGCTGGTCGTTCCGGGAAAGCGCTGCCGCAGAACCTGAAGCGCGTCCACCGCGCGCGCCGTCTCGCCCGAAAGGCGCGCGGCGTCGGCCAGCGCCAGCAGCTCGACGGCGTTGGCGCCGCGGCAGACGCGGCTCCACCCGGCGCGCTCGGCGGCGTGCACACCCTCGGCGTAATGACCCGCCGCCACCAGCGCGCGCCAGTCGCCGTCATCCGTTGCGTGCGTCTCGCGATGCGCCACCACGCGCGGGGGGACGGCCTTCGCCTCGACGACGTGCGCGGGCGCGGGCGCTTCGATCTTTTCGGCCGTCTTCGCCGCCGGCCCGCAAGAGACGCGCAAGCTGTCGCCCCGCTGCACGCGGCGCGGGGTGGGCAGACAATCGCCGCCGACGATGACCGAACCTTCCTTGAGCTCGATCCCGAACGAACGCTGGTCCGGGCTCCAGTCGACGCGGAACCGCGTCCCGGTCACGTCGACCGTCACCGGCCCGGCTTCGAA
>DATMZL010001223.1:0-2455 GCA_035607075.1 Polyangia bacterium | reverse complement strand
ACCCAGTCGTCCTCGCGGCGTGCGTAGTTGAGGTAGAGCATCGACGCCACCGCGTCGACGCGCAGTTCGTCGATGTGATAGCGGTCGAGTCAGAAGTTCGCGTTGGACAGCAGGAAGCTGCGCACCTCGTTGCGCCCGTAGTTGAAGATCGCGCTGCCCCACTCGGCGTGCATCCCCTGGCGCGGGTCGGCGTGCTCGTACAGGTGCGTGCCGTCGAAGTAGATGAGGCCGTGCTCGTCGGTCGGGAAGTGCGCCGGCGTCCAGTCGAGGATCACGCCGATGCCTTGCTGGTGCATGTGATCGACGAACCACATGAAGTCCTGCGGCGTCCCGTAGCGCGACGTCGGCGCGATGAAGCCCGTCACCTGGTAGCCCCACGACGGGTAGAACGGGTGCTCGGCGACCGGCATCAGCTCGATGTGGGTGAAGCCGCAGCGCCGCGCGTGCGCCGCCAGCTTGGGGGCGATCTCGCGGTACCCGAGCCAGCGATGCTGTTCCTCGGGGACGCGCATCCACGAGCCGAGGTGCACCTCGTAGATCGACATCGGCGCGTCCAGCGCGTTGCGGCCGCGGCGCTCGCGCATCCAGGCGGCGTCCTCCCACGCGTAGTCCAGGTCCCAGACGATCGACGCCGTCGCGGGCGGCAGCTCGCAGCGGAAGCCGAACGGGTCTGCCTTGTCGACGCGGTAGCCGTCCTGCCGGGAGGCGATGCGGTACTTGTAGCGCGTGCCGTGCCCGATGCCGGCGACGCGTCCCTCCCAGATGCCGGTGTCCGCGCGGCGCGCGAGCGGCGCGGGCCGTTGCCCCCAGTTTTCGAATTCGCCGATCACCTGGACCGTCTCGGCGTTCGGTGCCCAGACGGCGAAGTCAACGCCCAGGACGCCTGCGGGCGTCGGATCCCGCCGCGCGACGTGCGCGCCGAAGCCTTCATAAGCGCGCGCGTGCGTTCCTTCGGCGAACAGGTGGACGTCGACGTCGCCGAGTCGTGACATTGTCCCCATCGTAACCGAACTAACGTACGTCTCGGGCTTTGACTCGGAAGCCCGTAGCGACGTAGAGTTTTCGCCCTAATGCGGAAGTCCTCGATTGGGCGCCTGGGGGTGGTGTCGGGCGTTCTCTTCATTTTGATCAGTGGAGCGCCGGTCGGGACGATCGCGACCACGCCTGTCGCGCACGCGGCCAAGCCCGACAACGCGACCGAGATGAAGGCGCGTGAAGCGTTCGCCGCGGGTCGCTACGAAGAGGCGCTGGAGCTGTTCGCGAAGCTGTACGCGCAGACGCTGCACCCGGTCTACCTGCGCAACATCGGGCGTTGCCACCAGAAGCTGCGCCAGCCCGACATGGCGATCGACAAGTTCCGCGAGTACCTCGCCAAGGAAAAGAAGATCTCCGCCGACGAGCGCAAGGAGATCGACGGCTACATCAAAGAAATGGAAGCGATGCGCGACGAGCAGGCGCGGCAAGCGAACCCGCCGCCGAACAACCTGCCGCCGCCGGTCACGCCGATCAACAACACCGGCACCGCGCCGCCGCCGCCGCCGAACTACTATCCGCCCCCGCCGCCACCCACGACCTCGGGGACGCTGGTCAGCCAGCCCCAGCAGACCGAAGAGACGCCCATCTACAAGAAGTGGTGGTTCTGGACCGGGATCGGTGCCGTCATCGTCGCCGGCGTCGTCACGGCGGTCGTGCTCAGCAGCGGAACCGATCGGCCGGCGTGCACGGCCACGGAGTGCATGTGACCCCTCGCTCGCTTGCGGGCATCGCCGTGGTTGCGGCCGTCGCCGGCGTCTGGGCGGCGCCCGGCTGCAAGAAGCAGGAGTCGCTGATCATCGCCGATCTCTCGCTGCGCGACGACTCGGTCACCGATCTGAAGTCGGTGACGATCACGGTCACCCAGGGCGGATCCACGGTGACCGAAAAGATCTTCGACCTGCCCGATACCGGTCTGCCGCTCTCGCCGGATTCGCTCGATTACGGCGTCTGGGTCGGCGCGACCGGCTTGTTGACGGTGAAGGCGGTCGCGCGCACGGCCGCCGACTGCAACGGCTACATCGGTATGAAGGTGGTCAGGGTCAACGGCGGCGACTCGCCGCGCATCGGGCTGCTCTTGAGCCGTGGCGACACCTGCACCACGTCGGGAATGGGCGGCAGCGGTGGCTCGATGGGGATTGGCGGCATCGGGGGCGGCTTGGGCACCGGGAGTGGCGGCTCGACGGTGGCCTGTGGGACGACGGTCGGCACGCGGCCGCCTCTCGTCGCGCCGCCCACGCTCGCGAACTGCGTCGACCTCGATCACAACGATCCAGGCGCGGCGTGCGACGCGATCGCCGACATCAACAACCCGATCATCTACCACCTCGCCGTCAGTCCGGACGGCCAGATGATGGCGACGGCCGGGTGGGTCTACAGCACCGACGACGTCTCGCTGCAGCTGTGGCACATCCAGGGCAAC
>DATMZL010001660.1:0-2689 GCA_035607075.1 Polyangia bacterium | reverse complement strand
CGCGCACATGCTCGCCGAGTGGGCCAGTACGCCAGACGTGGACTATCTGATCGCGTCGACCTGCAACCCAAATCTCTGCAAGCTGCTCGTCGACAATGGCCGTCAGGTCACGTTCTTCCACAACTACGTCGGCGTCCGCGGCGGGCCGGTCTCCTATGGCGTCTGCCACGCCTGCGAGCAGATGAGCGACGCGGATCTCCCGAACTGCCCGCATTGCGAATCGGTGGACGTCGAGCGGCATACGGTGAGCTACGAAGATTGGCTCTATCAGGCTCTCTACCCCGCCACGCTCCGCACGGGGTCGGGGCTGAACGCGACGACGCGCGCCATCGACCTCGCGCTCTACATGGGCTTCCGAAAGATTTACCTGCTCGGCGCCGACTGCGCGCTCAAGGTGAACAAGCCGATGCCGAAGGGGGCGGTGCATGGCTCGCCAGAACACACGGCGTGGCTCGAGGAAGACGTCGTGATGCACGCCGACGGCGGGTCTGCGCTCGCCTCGCAAGCGTCCTCGCTGACCTTGGAAGGCGAGATCGACGGCCGGCGCTGGCTCACCAAGCCCGACATGATGATTACCGCGCAGTGGCTCCGGTCCATGAAGCTCGCGTTAGGCTCTCGGCTCTCGATCATCGGGGACACGTTGCCCAAGGCGATTCTGCACAAGGATGACGCCTTCGTGGCGCGCTTGCCCTCGCTCATCGGGCACGACGGAAAGCCCTGGGTCGGGACGTTCGAGAACCGTGCGACGTGGGACGCCGCATAGCGCACATCCTTGACGGACAGCCAGCGGTTGGCGTATAGTGTAGACAGGTAGATTCGCGCACGCATCGGCGCGGGTCGCTCCAACCCAGATGCAGACATCGATGGTGTGGCCCTCCGCGGCCCCAGAGCTACGTGCTCCGGGGCCGCTTTTTCGTTTTCCAGCGCTTCGCACGCGCGCAATGTCACGGTCTGGGACCGTGAGGGAGTAGCCGGTGGCCGGCGAACCGAAGAACTACACGCAGGAAGAACTGGACGCGATTCTCGCGGAGAAGGTCGGGGAACTCGATGGCCTCAAGCGCAATCAGGCCGAGGCGATCAAGGAAGCGAAGGCCGCGAAAGCGAAGCTGGCAGGCTACGAGGGGATCGACCCCGAGGAGTTCAAGCGGCTCAAGCAGGCGGCGGACGACGCGGAAAAGAAGCGACTCGCGGGCGAAGGCGACTTCAAGGCGCTCGAAGCGCAGCTCGTGAAGAAGATGGCGGACCAGGAAGCGGCGCACACCGTGACCACGCAGCGCTACCGCGGCGCGATCGAGCAGCACCTGATCGACGCCGAAGCGGTTCGGGAGCTCGCACAGCATTCGGATTCGCCGGGGCTGCTGCTCCCGCATGTGAAGTCGCAGATGAAAGTGATGGAGGAATCAGACGGGAAGTTCGTCGCCCGAGTGGTGGACGCGAGCGGGAACGTTCGCATCGGGAAAGGCGCGGGGGCCGCGCCAATGACGCTGCCCGAACTGATGGAAGAGATGAAGGCGGACAAAACCTTTGCGCCGGCATTCCGGGGCTCAGGCAGCAGCGGTGGCGGGGCCACCAGATCCACGGGCGGGGCCAGTGGAGGAGTCGCGACCATCGCGGCCGGCGACAAGAAGGGATTCATCGACAACGTTGAAGCCATCGCCAAGGGCAAGGTCAACGTCGTTTAGACGTCTCTCATAGTCGCATCCCGGCCGCTCCACTGACCAGCATCGTCACAGGAGCTGTCCCGTGTCCAATACCACGACCAATGTCCTCCCGAAGTTGCTCGCGCAGGGCCTGATGGCGCTGCGTGAGAACTCGGTCATGACCCGTCTCGTCAACCGAGACTACGACAATCTCGCCGCCCAGAAGGGCGCGGCGATCAACATCCCGATCCCGTCCGCGGTGACGGCCACGAACGTCACGCCGTCGAACGTCTTGGCCTCGAACCAGGACATGAGCCCGACGGTCGCCGTCGTGACGCTCGACTTCTGGAAAGAAGCCACGTTCCAGCTTTCGGATAAGGACATTGCCGAAGTGATGGACGGCGTGATCCCGATGCAGGCGAGTGCCGCCATTCGCGCGCTCTCCAACGCGGTCGACCAGTTCATCCTCGGCAAGCACACGGGCTTCTTCGGCGCAGTCGGCACCGCCGGCTCGACGCCGTTCAATGGCTCGGTTACCGATGCGGCCAGCGCCCGCAAGTTGCTCAACAAGCAGCTTGCCCCGCTGACCGATCGCCGTGCGGTGCTCGATCCGGACGCGGAGAACGCGCTGACGACCGTCCCCGACATCCTCCGCTTCGACGGTGCCGCGGAAGGCAAGACGATCATCTCGGGCACGATCGGCACGAAGCTCGGCATCGACTGGTACATGGACCAGAACATCTCGACCTACACGCCCGGCACGGCGTGGATCACGGGCTGGTCGGCCGATGGTTCTGCCGCGATCGGCGCCTCGACGCTGAACGTGACCTTCACGAACTCGGGTACGGTCAAGGTCGGCGACATCTTCCAGCTCACCGCGGGCGGGCTTGGCTACGTCGTCACGGCGGGCGCCACGGCGGTCACGGCGACGACGATGGCGATCGTGTTCTATCCGCCGCTCCGCACGGCGGTCGCAACGGCTGCTGCGCTCGTCATCGGCGCCGGTTCGACGGCTTACGTGGCCAACCTCGCCTTCCACCGAGACGCAC
>DATMZL010000920.1:0-5386 GCA_035607075.1 Polyangia bacterium | reverse complement strand
GAAATCGACGGGCGCGTAGCTGCCGTCCGAGCCGAGCAGCTCGAACCGCGTCTGCGAGACGGGCGGGGATGCAGCGACCCACCAACGCACCACGGTAATGTGTTCCTGAGCGCTGTAAACCAGCTCGACATCTTGCGGGGTGTACGGCGACGGGACGAAGTGCAGCTCCCCACAACCGGCGATCAGCAGGACGGCGACGAGGCATGCGCCTCCGGCCGGGGCGCTCGTTCGGCGCGTTCCGGCTGCGAGATGGCCGGCTATTTGCTGTCGCGCGGGGTGTGGAAAACTTTGCACGGCGGTTTCGGCAAAACGTTGCGGGGTTCGTTCGGCGATTCGTCGGGTCCGGCGGCGCAAAAACCCAAGCAAGAACCATGCTTGTCGGAGCGGGGATTTCGGTGCTGCCGGGCAGCGTATCCCTCGCGATTGTCCCTCAAATTTGGGAAACTATGATCAGAATGTCGCGGACGGATTGTCGTGTCTTTCAGACAATCTGCGGGTTGGTTCTTGTTGTGGCAGGTTGCTGCGGAGGCGGCCCGTCACATAAGTGCGACTTCACCCCCCCGGACGTACCAGGAATCGACGCTGGCAGCGACGGGCCGATACCCTGCGGGACCGAGATCTGCGAGGGGGCCCAGGTCTGCTGCCTGAAAAAGTCGCCCCCGGTCGCCTTCTGCATCCCCCCGACGGACTTCGTGAAACAGGGTTGCGAGAAGCTGGCCCTGCCCTGCATGCTCCCGAAGGACTGCCCGCGCGGGTTGAGCTGCTGCTTTACGATCAGCGACCCCGCCACGTTCGCGGGGTCGGTTACCTGCGCGCCGAATCTGCTCTGTCCCGGCGACGGCGTGAAGACCTACATCGCGTGCGGGATGGACATCGACTGTCCGGCGACGAGACCGACCTGCGTCATGGTCTCGCCGGAGCCGCAGCCCTTCAGTATCTGCGAGTAACGGTCAATCAGCGCGCGCGCCCAGGCTGGCGGCGATCGCTTCCTGTCCTGCCGCTTCTTCGGGGCGTCCGAGCGCGCGCAGCACGCGCGCCAGGTTGTCGTGCGCGACGGCGTAGTCCGGGTTGACCGCGATCTCCGTGCGCAGCTCCTGCTCGGCCTCGGGCAGGCGTCCCTCGGCCATCAGCAGCACGGCGAGGTTGTTGTGCACGACGGGCTCCGTCGGATCGTCGGCGACGGCGGCCTGGTATTCCAGTCGCGCGAGCGGCGTCTGCCCGGCCAGGTGATACGCCACGCCGAGGTTGCGATGCGCGAGCGCCGCGTGGGGTGAGCCGCGAACGGCCGCCTGCGCGAACGTGAGGCGATCGCGGAAGTTGCCGGCGTAGACGAAGCTGACCGCGGCGAGGCCCGCGATCAGCACGCCACCAGCGATCGGCCGGACGCGCGGCCACGCGTCGAGGCGATGCGCGACCTCGCAGGCGACGAGCACGATCGCGATCGCGGGCAGCGCCAGCCGGCTCTCGAGCAGCAGAACGCGCGACGCCGGTAGGCCGGGCAACACGAACGCGATGAAGCAACCGATCGCGAACAGAACGCGCGTGCGGCGCATGCCGGGCACGATCGCGATCGTGTGGGGAGCCGGCGAGCTCTGCTCGCCGCGTCCCATCGCGGGAGGGTTTGGGAACCCTCTTAGGGTTCCCATGACGATCGCCACGAGCGCGGCCGCCGCGACCAGGCCGGGCCAGAGCATGCTGTCCTCCGGCGTGGCGAGCACCGCCAGGTGGATGGGCAGCGCCAGCTTGCCGAGGCTGCCGAGCAGGAACGCCGGGCTGGACGTCCAGCTGGCGACGGTCACGCCGGCGGCGCCGAGATTGCCGGAGAGCACGACGGCGCGCGCGACGAAGTAGACCAGCAGCACGCCCGCCCAGCCCGCCACCAGCCACGGCTCGAGGACGCGGCGAAGCGGCCGCCGTTCGACGAGGATGAGGTGGCCGGCGTACGCAAGCGGCAACACCAGCGCGACCTCCTTGCACAGCAGCGCGGCGAGCCACGCGAGCAGGTGCGCGATGCGATCGGTCCAGCGCTCTGTCTCGCGGGCGCGCGCCAGCAGCAACCAGGCGGCGAGCGCGAACACCACGACGAGAGCGTCGGGGCGACCCGGAATCCAGGCGACCGTCTCGGCCAGCGCCGGGTGAACGGCGTAAAGCAGCGCGCCGAAGAGCGCGATGCCGCTGCCGTACCCGAACGCGATCAACAGACGGAACAGCAGCCCGGCGGCGAGCGCCGCGAGCAAGACGTTCGTCAGGTGGTAGCCGTGTGGGCGGTCGCCCGTCCACGACGCATCCAGCCCGTACGACACGGTGACGAGCGGCCGGTAGTACGCGTGGTCGCGTCCCGACGGCGGGAAGTAGGGACGCGCGAACGCGCGCCACACGTTCGAGGGCGCCGCCAGCTGCGCCTGCTGATCGACGATCAGGCGGTCGTCGTCGAGGAACGAGAACCCGAATCCGATCGCGCGTGCGTGCAGCGCCACGGAGACGAGCATGACCGCGACGAAGAGGGCGACGGGGACGGGGCGGCGCGGTTCGGGCATCCGAGGCGAAGCCAGCGTACTCTGGTTGCGTGCCCCGCGCCGCGCTTGCTGCCGCTTTCACTTTGGCGTTCGCGTTTCCTTTCGGCGCGCCGGCTCGACCGGCGGCCGCCGCGCGTGCCGAGCCGCTGCCCTACAAGGAGATCGTCACGGGCGGTGCGGCGGCCGACGCAGAGCTGCCGCTGATCATCGCGCTGCACGGGCGCGGCGACACCGCCGAAGGTTTCGCGCTGCTGTTCCGCGAGCTCTCGGTCCGCGCGCGCGTCGCCGTTCTGCGGCCGCCGCGCGCGTGGGGCGACGGCCAGGCCTGGTTCCTCGGCGCGCACGAACACCCCGAAACCCGACCCAAGATCGCGGCCGAGATGGTCGTGCTCGCGGATCGCGTCGTCGCCACGGCTGAGGCGATTCGGGCGGCGCGCCCGACGCGGGGCCGGCCGGTGGTGATGGGATTCTCGCAGGGCGGGATGCTGACCTGGACGATCGCGGTCGCGCACCCGCGCGCATTCTCTGCGGCCTTCCCGGTGGCGGGATTCTTGTTTCCGGAGGTGCTCGAGAAGAAGCGCGTCGACGTGGCCGCGATGCCGCCGATCGCGGCCTTTCACGGCGACGCCGATCCGGTGGTATCGATCGAGCACGATCGGCGGGGCGTCAGCTTGCTCGAGAAGCGCGGCGTCCGTGTGGACTTCCACGTCTATCCCGGCGTCGGGCACCAGCTCGCGCCTGTGCTTCGCAACGATCTGTTCGCCGCCCTGGCGCGCGCGCTCGCGCGCTGACTCAGCCGGACCGCGAATCGACGACGGTTCGGCGGGACAAACGCCGCGACGGTGATAAAAGAGCATCCGCGACATCGGCGTCATGGGTGACAAGGTTCGATGACCACGGAAGGCGCTTCCCCGCCGGCCGATGCGCCCCCCGTCGCTGGTACGGTCGATGCACGACCGCGCGCGGTGACGACCCGGTTCTACGAGCGCGTCCGCGACGTCTACCTGACCGCCGACAACCGCAGCCTCGCCGCCGGTCGCATCATGCTGGCGCTTGTCCTGCTGCGCGATCTGATCGCGCGCTGGACCGAGATGGGGATCTGGTACACGAACGACGGCATCATCCCCAACCACACGCTGCTCTGGCGGCCGTCGTGGGATCACGTCTTCTCGCTCTTCTACCTGGCGTCGTACGGGTACGAGGCGGCGATCGGCTTCGTCATCTGTTTGATCGCGTACCTCGCGTTGCTGGTCGGCTTCCGCACCAAGCTGGCCCAGGTGGCGACGGCGATCTGCCTGATCAGCCTGCACGGCCGGACGTTGCTGTTCGACAACGGCGGCGACGTCGTGCTGGGCCTGCTGACGATCTGGACGACGTTCCTGCCCACGGGCCGCGTGTGGTCCGTGGACGCGGTGTTCGCGCGCCGTCGAGCGGCGGCCGAGGCGCCGCCCGATCCGTCCTATCCGTCCTATCCGTCCTCTCCGTCCTCGGGCAGTCTGCCCGCCGCCGGACCGGAGCCCAAGACTTTCGTTTCGCTGGGCGTGTGGGCGGTGCTGGCGCAGCTCGCGATCATTTACTTCTTCAACGCCATCCATAAAGGTGGAACCACCTGGCGCAGCGGCAGCGCGGTCCACTACGCGATTCACCTGGACCGGCTGGCGACGTGGTTCGGGGTCTGGCTGCGGCATCACATGTCCCCGACGGTCGCGAAGGGCCTCACATACAGCGCGCTCGCGACGGAGGGCGTGCTGCCGGTGCTGCTGCTGTCGCCGTACGGCGTGCGCCACTGCCGGCGTATCGCGATCGTCCTGGTGATCGGGCTGCACATGGGCTTCGCCGCGTGCCTGAACCTGGGCAACTTCGTGCCCGCGATGATCGCGTACACGCCCAACTTCATCCGCGGCGAGGACTGGGACGCGCTGGAACGGTGGTGGGCGCGCAGCGGCAAGCGCGTCGCGCTGGGGACGCGCGTGCGCGCGCGGCTGTCGTCGTGGATCCTGCGCCTGGCGGCGCTGCTGACGCCCGGACGCTGGACGCGCGTCGCCGGGCCGGGCCCGGCCTTCGCGGCGATCCGGCGGCGCCTGCCCGCCGCGCGCGAGGTGACCATCGTCGTGCTGATGGGCATCGCCGCCAGCCAGGTGCTCGACGAGAACTGGGGCGCGCACAAAGTGATCGACCACCACAACCCGAAGCCGGTCGCCGCCGCGGTCAGCTACCTGGGCTTGTTCCAGGGCTGGTCGATGTTCGCGCCCGAGGCGCCCATGACCGACTTCAACATGATGGTCGACGCCGTCACTGTCGATGGCCGCCACGTCGACCCGTACAACGAGATCGCGAACCCGCGCTATCCGCATCCCGGCTTCACGATCCCGCCGCGCCTCGGCCCCAGCTGGATCTTCTACGGCTACGGCAACCACATTCGCGGCCGCGGCGCTTACCACCAGGCGCTGCTCGAGTGGGTGCTGCGCTATCCCGAACGCACGGGGCGTCCCAAGGACAAGATCGTCTCGTTCGTCTTGTGGGTGGTCGAGGACGACAGCCCGCCTCTGGGCGAGCAGACGCCGCGCAACGTGCGCTGGAACGCGATGATTCGCTACCCGCAGTGACCCGAGCGACGCCGGCTCAAATCCAAAAACGAATCACGGCCACCGTGCCGCCGAAGCCGACGGTCTGATTTCGTCCCAGGCCGGCGAGCGGAACGTCGGTGAACAGCGTCGTCTGCAGTCGCCAGGTCTCCCAGAACGGCACGGCCAGCGCGGCGCCCGCCGTCACGAGCGCAACGCCGCTGTTCGCGATCGCGCCGTTCGCGTCGCGCGCGTCGCCTTGCCGCAAGGCGAACGCGAACGCGCCGACGGTCGTCTCGTGCGAGA
>DATMZL010001085.1:0-2403 GCA_035607075.1 Polyangia bacterium | reverse complement strand
CCAAGGGAGTACACTGGCGCCATGACCACGATGTTCGGTCCTGTCCGCGAGCGGCGAGTTGACTGGCGGCGCGAGCTGCCGCCCGTGCTGATGGTGGCCGGCCTCGCCGCGGATTACCTGTCGCCGCCCGCCCTGTGGACGATGATCTTGCCGTTCGCAGGTGTCTTCCTGCTGATCGCGTTGCGGCGGTGGGCGCTCGCGGCCACGGTCTTTCTGCTTTGTTCGTGGGTGTTGATCCCGACGGCCGCCCGCGCGGCGTTCGCCATCGAGGAGATCAACGGCGAGCACCCGGCGTACGTCATCGATGGCATCCCGCTGCAGTCGCTCCAGATACCGGTCGCCGATCCCTGCGGTCTGGACGCGGCCAGCCCGCGGCAGGTCGGGTTCACCGCGCTCCCGGTTGGTCCCGGTCACCTCATCAACCCGCGCTGGATCCTGCGCGACACCATCGTGTCGTTCGCCGAGCTCCACAACGTCATGGTCATCGAGCGCTGGTTCGACGAGACCGCGGCTTCCTGCGGCGCGGGTGCGCTCGACGACGCACGCTAGCGGGTGATCCACCAGCTGCTGCCGGGCGGCGCGCGCCCGTACTTCGCCGAGATCCCCTACTACCTGTGGGGACAGGTCAACTACGACTCCGACGGCGACTGCAACCGTCCACGCGACCGTAACTGGACGTGGATGGATCTGAAGAACCGCGAGAGCCGCGAGCGCATCTCGATCGAGACGCCCACCGACGGCGACTGGAGCGTCGACGGAGACGAGCCGGCGGCGTCCCGCGCGGCGCTGTTTCTGGCGTCGCGCTCCGGAGCGCGCGCCGATGCACATGCGCCCGCGCCCGACGGCGGATGGGATCACGCTGCGGCGGCCGCGCGCGCCGCCGCTGTGGCGCGCGAATTCGAGCGGTCCGAGCTGGACCTTTTCGACTCGCTCGTCTGGTGGGGCAGCTGGAAATGGATCGGCTGGTTCGCGACCGATTTCACCTGGGTCGGCCGCTGGATCATGCATTCGGTCGTCACCCGGGACGTTCGCGCGGTGAACCTCTGCATCGAATGGCTCCGCGATCGTCACTTTCCCGAGCATGCGATCGCGCTGCAGGGCGCGCTGAAGCATCTCACCGGCGAGAACCACGCCACGAACGCGGCCTGGCTGCGCTGGTACGACGGCTCCGACGGCAGGCCCGCCGCGCGTGACCGCTATCCTGAACCGGACGTGAACGCCTGGCTGGTCGACCTCAAGTCGCAGGCGACCTGATCGCGCGTGTGCTAGCTTCGTTGCGTGTCTATCGTCGAGAGCCTCAAGAAGCTCGTCGACCCGGTTCAGGCTCGGGAGGAGGCGGAGGAGTGGCGGAAGGCGCGCGAGCAGCCCAAGCGCGAGCAGAGCGGCGATCCACCCCGCTTCACCTGCCGCATCTGCGGCCACGTGAGCGAAGAGAAGGCCTACTGCCCCGAATGCCTGGCCGACACGATGGAACCGCAGCCGAAGTGATGCGGCCACTGACGTAACGGCGCGACACCGGTCTACCACCTACGCTTCGATCTACGCTTCGATCACGGAGCCGACTGGAGCAGCTGCTGGTAGACGGCGAGATCGTCCTCGCTGAAACAGACAAAGCGAACCAGCTTCAATCCCGATGCCGACGGAAGCGCGACGTACTGGCGCACGATGTCGACTGCGATGCTCGCGGCGCGATCGATCGGAAAGCGGTACGCGCCGGTGCTGATGGACGGAAAGGCGATCGACTGCAGGCCATGCTCGACGGCCAAGTGGAGCGACCCCGTGTAGCAGTGGCCCAGCAGCGCCGGCTCGCCGCGCGCGCCGCCGTGCCAGACGGGGCCGACGGTGTGAATCACGTGGCGCGCCGTCAAACGAAAGCCCGGCGTGATGCGCGCTTCGCCCGTCGGACAGCCGCCGATCTTGCGGCACGCCTCCAGCAGCTCGCGTCCCGCCGCGCGGTGGATCGCGCCGTCGACGCCGCCGCCGCCCAGCAGGCTGGTGTTTGCGGCGTTCACGATCGCGTCGACGTCCTGCTTGGTGATGTCGCCCTGGACCGCCTCGATCATCGTCGCCATGGTTCAGCCACCTTCCTAACCCGGGAATGGCTAACATTGTATTGAAATGGACAGCCGGATCGACGAGTGCGCGCCCAACATCGCCCCCGCGGGGATTCGCCGCCGGCGGCGCTTCGGGTTCCAGTGGGCCGGGATCTCCGTCGCTGCGGCGGGTGCCGGGCTGATTTTTCGCGCGCCGTGGGCTGCCCGCGCGGTGGTGTTCTTGCCGGCGGCGGCGTCGGCGATCGGCTTCCTGCAGGCGAGCCGCCACACCTGCGTCATGCGCGCCGGCCAGGGAACGATCGAGCACGACGACTTCTCGACCGAACCCGCGCCTGCCCCCGATCTCGCG
>DATMZL010000704.1:0-4740 GCA_035607075.1 Polyangia bacterium | reverse complement strand
CAGGCCAGGCCCTTGGCGACCAGATCGTAGTGGTGCTTGATGCGCGCGCCGCTGGTGATGCGCCCGTCGGCGGCGCGCTCGCGGCCGAGCATGAACACCGTGTCGCTGGCGATCAGCGCCGAGCGGATGTCGTGGGTGACGACGACGATGGTGTTCAGCTCGTCCATGTTTGCGACCTCGACCATCAACTTGATCACGTCGTCCAGCGCCGCGGGATCCAGGCCCGAGAACGGTTCGTCCATCAAAAGAAGCTGCTTCTGCCGCATCAACTGCTGCGCGATCGCGACGCGCTGGCGCTGCCCGCCCGAGAGCTTGGCGGGAAAAAAGTCGGCGCGCTGATCGAGCCCGAAGCGCTCGAGCAGCCTCAGCGCCTTGGCCTTCGCCTCCTCGCGCGCCAGGCCGTTCGCGATCCCGGCGACCATCATGTTTCCCAGCACGGTGTGGTGGCGCAGCAGCGGGTAACTCTGGAACACGACGCCGACCGATCCCGCGGGCAGCGCGCAGGCGCGGACGCCGCAGATGTGCCCGCGGTCCGGGGGATCAAGCCCCGCGATCAGCCGGATGAGGCGCGTCTTGCCGACGCCCGACGGGCCGAGCAGCGCAACGACCTGGCCGGTCACCTGGCCGGGACGCACGCGATCGATCACCTGCAGCGTCACGCCCTCGAGGATCTGGTTGCCGCCCAGCTTCTGCCAGACGTCGCGCACGTCCAGCAGCACGTCGTCGCCGGCCGGTGCGGGCGCGGTCGCGGGGGCGGCCGCCGCTTCCGCCACCGCGAGAAACGGCGACCGCGGCGACGGGGGATGGACCGGGGACGGCGGATCGCCGGCGCTCATCGCGCCACCCGATCCAGGCTGACGTACGGGCACAGCACGCGCACCGCCAGGCCCATCAGGTAATCGAGCAGCAGGCCCATCAGCAGGATCGCGATCAGGACCGCGTACACCTCCGCCAGGTGGAAGTGTTTGTTCTGGTTCAGGATCAGCGCGCCAATGCCGCCCTCCGCCCGCGAGATCCCCTCGACCATCGTGATCATCGCCCACCCCATCGCCAGGTTCTGGCGGGTGATGTCCAGCGCGCGATCCAGCGTGCCGCGCACGACGACCTCCCAGAAGATGCGGCCCTCGCCCGCGCCCAGCACGCGCATGTGATCGAATTGCTCGCGCGGGATGGCGATCACCTCCTCCGCCATCGCGGTGACGAAGAACGTCGCCATTCCGAACGTCAGCAGCAACACTTTTAGCGTGTACCCGCCGCCCGACAGTAATGTGAACGGAAAGACGAGGCCGGTCAGACCCAGGAAACGCAGCTTCGACACCGCCGCGACGAGCGGCCGGAAGAACGCGATCACCGTCAGGTACGACAGCGCCATCGAGATCACGACGGTCAGCAACAGCGCGTGCGTGATCAGCTTCAGCGTCGTGAACATCTCGGGCCCCATGCCGCCCGTCCACCACAGCGATCCGAACGCGCGCCACACCTCGCCCGGCCCCGGCAGGCTCTCCCACGGCGACGCCAGCCAGACGATGAACGCCATCGCCGCCCACAGCGCCACTAGCCCGATCGCGGTGGCGCGATCGACGGCGCGGTTCGGGAGGAAGATGCGCGCCAGGCGCCCCGGCCCGCCGGCCGGCGAGGTCGGAGTCGAGGTGGCCGGCGCGGGAGCCGGCGCGGGCGCGGAGGGTGCTACCGACATCAGGTCTGCGTGCCGGTCCCCAGCACGATCTCGACGCGGCGGTTCTTCGCCCGCCCTTCCGCGCTCGAGTTCGAGTCGAGCGGCTGCTGCGATCCGTGCGCGAAAACTTTTATGCGCTCGGCCGGGAAGTTGGCGTTCGACTGGTCCTGCAGCCACTTCTTCACCGCGAAGGCGCGGTCCTCGCTGAGGCGCTGGTTCTTGTCCACCGATCCCTGGTCGTCGGTGTGGCCGTGGATCTCGACGATCGTGCCGCTGGCGACGACCAGGTCCTTGAACATCGCCTTGAGATCGCCGACCGCCTCGGGCTTGAACTTCGCGCTGCCGGTCGCGAACTTGATGTCCCACGCGCGGCGGCTGACGACCTGGAAGATCCGCTCGCCGGTGAACTTCGGCAAGTCGGCCTGGGCGACGCCGCTGGCCGTACTGCCGGCGGACGCGGCCAGCTCCTTGACCAGCGACGCGTCGAGAATTTCGTTCACCGGGTAGTAGCTGGGCACCAGCTTCGGATACTGCGACTTCACGATGTCGCCGAACACGGTGTACGTCGCCGCGAAGATGTTCGCCGAGCCCGGCGCCAGGCCGAACAGCTGCACGTTGTCGGCCAGGTTGTTCACCGCCGAGCCGCCCAGCTCGACGCTGAGCCCCTGCGCGTCGTTCTGCGTGACGACGTGGAAGTACTTGTACCAGTACGCCGCGTCCTTCTCCTTGTAGACCAGCGCCGACAACGCGGCAGCGCGGCGCAGCGCCTCGTCGTCATGTTTGATCATGTCGCCGGCGTCGAACATCGCCTGCAGCATCCCCTTGACCGTGTCGCGGTGGGCGTTCACCCACTTCTTGCTGCCGATGATCACGTTCGGCATCTGCGATCGGTATTCCTTGGTCGACACGATCGACACCAGGCCGCCCTTCTTCTCGGCGACGGTGACGTCGCCGGGCGTCCAGGTGACCACGCCGTCCACGCAGTGCTTCTCCTTGGCGCCCGTCTTGCTGTTTTTCAGCTCGGTGCAGAAGCCGCTGACGTATTTCTGTCCCGCGTCGATGTAATCAGACGCGTTGACCCAGTTGAGCGCCTCGGGATCGTAGGTGGTCTCGTCGGGGTTGTTGGGGATCCGGTTGTCGCCCAGCCACTTGAGCGCGATGTTCCAGTCGCCGTCGCGCAGCACGCCCGCGACAAGGCCGCCGCGCGCCTTCTGCGGGTTCCCTTTCCACGCCGACGGACCCATGAACTTGTCCTCGCCGCGGCTGTACCCGGCCGATCCGACGACGATGCCGCCGTAATCGGGGCCCAGCTTGCGCAGGCGATCGTTCAGCGCCTTGAGGAACGTCGCCGACCCGTCGCCCATGATGGCGATGAAGTGCGCGCCCGCCGACGGATTGGATTCGCCCTTCTTCAGGCCTTCGGCGAACGTCGCCAGCAGAGCCTGCATCTGGTCGGTGTTGTCCTCGCGGATCAGCTTCAGATTCACGCCGTGCTTGCACATCAGGCTGCCCTCGGCGGCCTGCTTGCCGCCGTTGGCCAGGATCAGGCCGGCCTGCGCGTTCCAGGCCCAGTGATAGAAGCGGATCTCGGGCTTGTCGGCGCAGCCGGCGCCGCCTTCGGCCACCGCGGGCCCGGGATCGTCGGGCAGCGTCGCGACGGGCGGCACGTTGGTCTTCGGCTTGTCCGCTTCGGGCGCGAGGCCCGCCAGCTTGTCCTTGTTCTTGTAGACGAGCGTGCCGATCCCGCCCAGAACGACGGCGGTGATCAGAAACTTCGACAGCGGTGTCAGTCGGGCGGCCATGGGTGTCGTCCTTACTTCTTGGCCGGCGCCGCCGCCAGCTCCTTGAGGTACCCGAGGTCGACCACGTCGGCGACCGGATCGTAGGCGGGCAGGAGCTTCGGGTACTGCGACTTCACGATGTCCGCGAAGGTGGTGTACGTCGCCGCGAAGTAGTTGGTCTTGCCGTCGAGGCCGAACAGCTGGACGTTTTCCGCGAGGCCGTTCACGGTCGAGCCGCCCAGCTCGACGCTCTGCCCCAGCTTGTCCTTCTGCACGACCGGCTTGAAGTACTTCTGCCAGTAGTCCGCGTCCTTCTCGGCGTACACGAGCGCCGACAGCTCCGCCGCCTTGTGCAGCGCGCTCGGGTCCTTCTTGATCTGCTCGCCGCCCGCGAAGGTGGCCGCCAGCATCCCCTTCACGATGTCGCGGTTGGCCGCCATCCACTTCTTGTTGCCGATGATGACGTTCGGCATCTGCATCCGGTTCTCCTTCGTGGAGACGATGGACACGAGCCCGCCCTTCTTCTCGGCGATTGTCACGTCGCCGGGCGTCCAGGTGACGACGCCGTCCACGCAGTGCTTCTCCTTCTTGCCGGTCTTGACGTTCTTCAGCTCGGTGCAGAAACCGCTGACGTACTTCTGGGCGGCGTCGACGTAGTCGGACGCGGCGACCCAGTTCAGCGCATCGGGATCGTAGCTGGTCTCGTCGGGGTTGTTGGGCACCTTGTTGTCGCCCAGCCACTTGAGCGCGATGTTCCAGTCGCCGTCGCGCAGCACGCCCGCGACCAGGCCCCCGCGCGCCTTCTGGGGGTTGGCTTTCCACGCCGGCTGCCCCATCAGCTTGTCCTCGCCACGGCTGTAGCCGGCCGAGCCGACGACGACGCCGGTGTAGTCGGGGCCGAGCTTGCGCAGGCGATCGTTGAGCGCCTTGAGGAACGTGGCCGAGCCGTCGCCCATGATGCCGACGAAGTGGGCGCCCGCGGTCGGGTTGGCCTCTCCCTTCTTGAGCCCCTCGGCGAAGGTGGCGAGCAGCGCCTGCATCTGGTCGGTGTTGTCCTCGCGAATGAGCTTGAGGTTCACCCCGTACTTGCACATCAGGCTCCCCTCGACCGCCTGCTTGCCGCCGGTGGCGAGGATCATCCCGGCCTGGGCGTTCCAGGCCCAGTGGTAAAAGCGCACCTCGGGCCGGTCGGCGCAGCCGGCGGGGCTGTCGGTCACGGCGGGGCCCGGATCGTCGGGGAGCTTGGCCTCCGGCGGGACGTTCGAGACCGGCTTGTCGGCTGCG